>JAYVRT010001056.1:0-10403 GCA_043776025.1 Archangiaceae bacterium
TCCAGCGCCTCGGCGGGCATGTCGGGCACCGCGCGCTTGGCGCGCACCGCCTCGCGCACGCTGTCGGTGAAGGCGGCCAGCCGCGGGGCGGGATCTTCCTTCGTCAGGTAGCGCTCGACCTCGGAGAGAAACTCGTCCGAGTTGCTGAGGCCCGGTCGCAGCACCAGCACGGAAGGCGGAGCGGTCTTCGAAGTGCCCCCGACGTCAACGAAGATCCACACCAGGGTGCGGGGGGTGAACAGCACCCGCTCGGTCATCGAGAACGCGGTGGGGAACTCGACCTTCTTGATCCGCACCAGCGTGCCGACGGGGAAGGTGAGCTCGGCGGCTCCGGGGTTGATCGGCGTCCCGTCGGGGTTCTCGAGCAGCCGAACCTGGTCCGGCGCCACCGGGGTGATCAGCCTCTTCGTCACATCGCCGAAGAAGGGCGTGGAGAAGCAGGACACCTTGAGGAAGCGATCCTCTCCGACCAATTGGCGCTCGAGCCCCGGGCGATCCTCCGGGGGCACGAAGACCTGGGTGGTGGTGCATCCGGCGAAGAGCAGCGCAGTCAGGCCAAGGCGCGTCATGCGCCGGGCTCTTACCGCAGCTGGGGGGAATCGAGCAGTGACAGTTGGCGCTGCCGATCGCCGCAGCCCCGGCCTTCGGGGCACACCGGCCCGCGGCCTTCGCGATCGGGCACGAGGAGAAACCGGCCGTCGGGCAGGCTCGACAGCTCGAGCGCCGCGCAGAGTACACAGCGCCGACGCGGCCGCTTTGGGGGAGGGAAGGGCACGGCCGCGATCTTCCCGCGACGTCTTCGACCCCGAAAGTTTTCGACCGCGACGCTCTTCAGGCGGCCGAGGCGCTCGAGCCCGACGGGCCTGACCCGCCCGGGGACGGGGTGCCCCCTGACGACGGCGTCGAGCCGCCCGAGCTGCCCGAGCCCCCCGAGTCCTTCTTCGGAGCCGTGTCGGCTGGCTTGGCGGTGGTGGAGGCCTTGTCAGTCGATGGCGGCGAGGCCGGGCTCACCGTGGTCGCCGACGCGTCCTTCTTCGACGAACCGTAGAGATCCGAGTACCAGCCGCCACCCTTGAGGACGAAGCTGGTGCGGCTCACCTGGCGGGCCATCGTGCCCTTCTCGTGGCACTGCTCGCACTCGGCGGGCGCCGGGTCGTCCATCTTCTGCAGGACGTCGATCTTCGTGCCGCACTTCTCACAGGCGTATTCGTAGATGGGCATGGGGGACAGTCCTTAGATAGCAGGCTGAAAATCGAGTTGCCCCTCGATCCCGAGGCGATCGATCGCCCGGCGAAGGGATTGGGCATCGAGCGCGTGACGCTTGGCCGCGGCAGCGGTGAGGGAGTCGAGGTCGGGCATTACCGGCAGCTGTTCGAGCAGCTCGAGCAGATCGCGCACCAGCGCCTCCTTGAAGCGCCGGACGATCTTCAGATCCCCCAGGTACTTCCCGGCGCCGAGCAGCTCCAGCCGCACCGAGAGGTTGGGGGTGGACAGCGCCTCGCGGACGTAACGCTCGCGGATCTCGTCCACCTCTCGCTTGAGGCCGATGCCGTCGATCAGCCGGTTGAGCTCGAAGGGGTTGATCGACAGCTCCCAGGCGACCTTGGTCAGCGCGCCCCGGTGCTGCAGCAGCGCGGTGAGGATCGCCGCCCGTTCCTGGCGCTCGATCACCTTCAGCAGCTTATGGCGGGCCAGCAGCGCGTCGACGTCGTCGGGCGAGGGGACGACGCCCCGCTTGACGATGTAGTGGCGCTCGAGCGCCTTGCGCAGCGCGATCCGGTTGCCGTTGGCCTCGACCATCGCCAGCACGTCGGCCTTCGCCGACGGCTTGTCGAGCTCACTCAGGCGGCTCGCCTCGGCCTCGATGCGGGTGAACTTGCCGCGGGGAGCGGGCAGCTCGCGGCGCTTCCACCCCGGGGCCTCGATCTTCGGCGCGGCCTCGGCGGCCGGCGGCCGGGCGGCGCGCTTCTTCGGGGCGATCTTCTCCAGCAAGGTCGCCTCGGCCTTCTTGCGGGTGCGGGCCCCTCGCGCGTCGGGGGTGGGCGCGGGCCTGGGCCGCTTCGGCCCCGCCAACACCTTCGCGGGCGCGCGCGGGGGCGCCTGGGTCCTGGCCGCCATCGCCCGCACCAGCTCGTAGTAGCCCGTCTGTTCCCGCTGGGAGGCGACGGCCACCGCGGTGCCGAGGATGACGTCGACCACCGCGAAGGGCCCCAGGGGGCGCACCTCGGGCTCCGCGTCGGTCAGTTGTTGGACGCGGAAATCATCGTCGTCACCGAGGGTGGACAGCGCTTCGCGGACCACCGCGGCCGCGGCGGGGGCGCGTGCCCGACGGCAGAAATCGGCGACCGCGACGGCGATCGGCGTCGGGACGTCGTCGGGGTGCCGCCTGCGCTGCCACTGCTCCATCGTCGAAGGCCTGTCGAAAGTTGAAGACGCTGTGCGTATAAGCAGTCTTCGAGGCAAGTCAATGAACGGTGCCCCCCTCAAAGACGATGAACCTTCGGTCGCGGGGCTCCGGGTCCGCCCGGAGCTGACGATCGCGCTGTTCGTGTTGCTCGGGATCTCCGCGGGCGTCGGCCTCTGGAGCCAGGCCAACCCCGGCCACGCCCCCGTTTGGCTCGAGCGGGGGGCCCCCTGGCTCTTCCTCGTGTTCGTGATCGGCTTCGCCGCCTACCGGTTTGCGCTGGTGGCCGCTGGCCGTTACTCAGCCTTCAAGGCGTTCTTCCAGATCTTCCTCGCCGCGATCTTCTTCATGATGCTCCTTCCTGGATCGCCCCTGGCGGTAAAAGGCTCCGCCTCGACCGCCACCGGGCTGCTCGGCGATCCCGACCCGAGGGTGCGCAGCCTCGCCGCCGAGGTTGCGGGCTACCGCAAGGACCTGTCTTCGACCCACGGGCTGATCGGCCTGCTCGAAGATCCCGAAGGCCTGGTGCGCCTGCAGGCCCACGGCGCGCTGGTGCGGCTCAACGACGGGGCCGACCTGGGTGAAGGCGCCGCTGCCTGGAAGGAGCGCTTCCCGTGACCACCCCCGACAGCAACCCCGACGAGCTGCTCAACCGCTTCATGGCCGAGCGGGGGCTGAAGAGCACCCGGCAGCGCAGCCTGATCACCGACACCTTCTTCGCCAGCGAGGGCCACCTCTCGGTCGAGGAGCTGTGGGCGAAGGTCCGGGTCACCGACGCGCGGGTCTCGGTCGCCACCGTCTACCGGACGATGAAGCTGCTGGGCGAGAGCGGCCTGGCCCACGCGCGAAACTTTGGCGATGGCCAGACCCGCTACGAAGCGGCCGTGGGCCGGCACCACCATGACCATCTGATCTGCACCCGCTGCGGGACGATCGTCGAGTTCGAGAACGATCGGATCGAGGCGATGCAGGACGCGGTCGCCCGCCGGCACGGCTTTCGGGTGACCTCGCACAAGATGGAGCTCTACGGGCTGTGCAAAAACTGCCAGTGACCCTGGCGTGGCTGCTGGCGGCGTGCGCCCACGCCCCGGTGCTCCCCACCGCGCAGGAGTCGCTCGGCGCGCTGCCCCGCGACGTGATCGGCGACTTTCGGCCGGCCGCGACGCAAGGCAAGGTGACGCTGGTCACCTTCATCGCCACCTGGTGTTTTCCCTGCCTCGTCGACCTGCCGGTGCTGGTGAAGCTGCAGAAGGATCACCCCAGGGATCTGGTGGTGGTGCTGGTGGGGATGGATCTCGAAGGCCGCAAGACGCTCGAGCCGTTCGTCAGCGCCAACGCCGTCGAGCTGCCGGTGGTGGTCTCCGACGAACGCCTGCGCGCGGGAGAGACGCCGTTCGGGCGGATCCTCGAGCTGCCGACGCGGTACCTCTTCCGCCGCGACGGCACGCTGGGCTTCGGCTACAGCGGCGTCGCCGAGCCGAAGGATCTGATCGAGGCCGTCGAGCGCGAGCTGCGCTGAGCCGCGGACGCTACTTTTTCTTCGGCGGCGCCTTCTCCGGAACCGGTGCGGGGGCGGCCTTGGGCGGGAAGTTGGTGGCGAGCAGGTGCTGGGCCGAGTTCTTCAGCCGCTCGTTGGTGCACTTGTCGGCCACCGCGGTGAGCGCGGCCTTCGCGTCGTCGGACCTGGCGCTCTCGAGCAGGCCGAGGATCTGGGCGCGCACGTTCTCGGCGAAGCCCTTCTCGTCGAGCGCCGAGTCGCGCGCCCAGGCGGCCAGCTCAGCCGAGGCGAGCACGGCGTGGTTGTGCTCCAACCGATGGAGCACGTTGCGCACCAATTCGTTGTTACCCGGGTTCTCAGCGAAGAGCGCGGCGATCGCCTTCACCGCCGCAGGGCTTTCGAGCGAGCCCAACGACTCGGCGGTGTTGCGATACCAGGCGTAGCCGCGGGGCTTCTGGGTCCGCATCGCGGACTGGAGCGTGGCGAGCGCTTCGGGGGTCCCGAGGTGGGCGACGCCATCGGCGAAGGCGGAGATGAAGTTCAGATCCTGATCCTTCTTCTGCACCTCCGACAGCAGGTAGCGCTGGCCGTCGGCGAAGTCGATCTTCCCCAGCAGCGTCATCGCCGCGCGGCGCACGAGGATCTGCCCCAGGGCGTCCTCGGGCAGGTCGGGCTTCTTCGCCAGGGCGAACACCGGCACGCCGAACTCCGCGGGCAGCTTCTTCCACTTCGTGCGGGCCAGCTTGTTGAGCACCTGTTCGCGGACGTAGGGCGAAGGATCCTTGTTGAGCACGTCGAGGATCGCGCCGAAGGCGGCGTCGCTCGGGCGGGTCTGTTCCTTCATCTCGGGGTTCGCCAGTTCGCCCAGCAGCACCCAGGTCGACAGCATCCGCCAGGTGGGATCCGGATCGAGGCGGGCGCCGTCAATCCACGCCGACTCGGGGATCGTCGGGACGTTGATCCGCGCCAGTGCCGCGTTGTTCTTGTTCCAGTTGACCCACTGGGGCACGCCAGGCACGTCGACCTTCACCGTCACCGTCTGCTTGTCGACGAGGATCAGCTCCTCCTTCGAGTACTTCGGCTCGAGGTCGCGGTGCAGCACCACCGGCAGCTTGAAGACGAACGGGCCCTTCTCGTCGCCCGCCGAGGGCTGCTGGCGCAGGGTGATCGTCGCGGTGCCGCCGATGTAGGAGATCTCGGGGAAGATCACCGGGTAGCCCTTCTTCTTCAGCCACGCCTCCTTGAACGGCTTGAGCTCCTTCTCTTTCTTCGTCGAGGCGAAGACGACCGCGAAGAAGTCGTCGCTGTTGGCGTTCGAGTTGGCGTACTTCTCGAGGTAGGTCTTGAGCGCCTTGCGCATCTCGGTGCGCCCGATCCACGTGTCGAGCATCCCGAGCACCATCGCCCCCTTGGCGTAGGAGATCTCGTCGAACATCTCTTCCGGGCTCGCGCCGCCTTTGCCGACCAGCGGGTGCGAGCGCGGGCTGGCCTCCTCGGCGAAGTAGTCCTCGAGGACGTTGGCGGCGTTGGCGACCTTGACCATGTCGTTCTCGTGGTAGTTGTACTCCGCGAGGCTGCCGAGGAAGGTCGCGAACCCCTCGTTGAGCCAGGTGTCGTCCCACCACTTGAGCGTCACGTAGTTTCCAAACCACTGGTGCGCCATCTCGTGGCTGATCAGCCCCGCGATCCGCGTCCGGTTCAGCTGATCGTTCTTGTGGTCGAGGATGAACTTCGATTCGCGGTTGAAGACCAGCGAGGTGTTCTCCATGCCGCTCCAGACGAAGCGGGGCACCGCCACCTGGTCGTACTTCGCCCAGGGGTACTTCGAGCCGAGGAAGGAAGCCTCGAAGGTCAGCCCGCTGCGGGTCGCGTTGACCGCCTCGAAGGCGCGGTCGGTCTTGCCCGGAAGGGTCCACACCGTCGCCTGGGTGTCGCCGCCGACCGCCACCGGCTCGAAGAGGCCGACGGCGAGGGCGATCAGGTACGGCGAATGGGGCTGGTCCTGCTTCCACAGCACCCGGCGCAGGTTCTTGCCGCCCTCGGAGAACGCCTCGTCCTTTTCCTTGGTCCCGTTGGAGAGCACCGTGTACCGGCCGTCAACGACCGCGAAGATCTCGCTCGTCGCCTTGTCCTCGGGGGTGTCGTTGCAGGGGAAGAACGACTGGGCGTACGTCGGCTCGAACTGGGTGAAGTAGTAGGGCGGAGCCTCGGCGTCGTCGCTGTCGGAGACGGTGAACATCCCCTCGTGGGCGGTGGCGCTGACCTTGCCGGTGTAGGCGACCTCGATCGTCGCCTCGACGTTGGCGGCCATCGGCTTGGCGCTCTTGAGCGTCAGCGTCCCGGTGCGCAGCGCGGGGTCATAGCCCTGCTTGTACGTCGCCGGCTCGCCGCCGATCTTCGCCGAGGTGATCTCCAGCCCCTTCGCGTCGAGCTCGATCTCGGTGAGCGCCTTCTTCGGCTTCACGGTCATGATCAGCTTGTTGTCGAACGTCGACTCGTCCTTGAGCTTGAACTCGATGCGGTAGTGGATCGCGTCGTAGGGCCGGTTCTTCGGCTGAAACGACGCGGTGGGCTTGGCGGTCGACAACAGCGAGACGAGCAGCAGGGAAGTGACCATGGCGGCGGCTTCTATTCGACCGTCGGCTGCAAGGCGAAGTGTCTTGGAAGAAACGTTGCGGTGTTAAGGTGGCCACGTGCCGACGACCGAACACCTGCGGGCGATCATCGAGGCGCTCTCCGAGCTGGTCGCCCAGCACGTGCAGCTGGCCCGCGTCGAGCTGAAGGAGGACGTCAAAGAGCTGGGGACCCAGGTGGGGAAAATTGCCGCGTTCGTGCCTTTGCTCATCATGGGCTACGCGCTGCTCTGCGTCGCCCTGGCCCTGTTTCTTCGCCGGTTTCTCCCTCTCGACGCCTCGTTTCTGATCGTTGCGGGCCTGAACCTGGGCGGCGGGGCGCTTGGCATCATGCTGGCAGTGCGTCGGCTCAAGGAACGCAAGGTGTTGCTCAGCGGCAGCCGCGACGAGCTTCAGAGCACCGCGCTGGCGCTCCGGGGCCAGGCGCCGTTGGCGGTGGGGACGCAGGAGGTGGGCCGATGAAAGAGCTGGCAAAGTTCGAGCGGGACGAGCCGACCAGCGCCGAGGTCCGCCTGCAGCTGAAGCAGACCCGCGCCCGGGTCGCCGCCAGCGTCGATGCCCTGCGCGGTGACGTGCGAGAGTCGGTGTCGAAGGTCACCCACGGCGCCTCCGAGCTCGGTCGGGAGTTCAAGCTCGGAGTGAAGGCGGTGGAAGCGTCGAGGGACTGGGCGCGGCGGCATCCGTGGGCGCTGGTGGCGGGCGGCCTGGCGTTGGGAATCCTGTTGGGATCGAGGAGACGATGATGAGCGTCGAAGAAACTGAGAAGCCGAAGAGCGCACCCGAGGCTCCCCCTCCGTTGGGAGAGACGATCCGCGACCTCGAGGAACGCTTCGCCCCGAAGATCGAAGAGGCGAAGGAGCAGCTGAGCCTGATCAACGGGAAGATGAAGGGTTTCATCCGTGAACACCCGGGCACCTCGCTGCTGGCAGCCGTCGGCCTCGGCTACCTGATCGGCAGGCTGGCCTCCCGCAAATGAACACCAACGGTCACGGGAAGCACACGGTCGCCGGCAAGGTCGCGCAACACGTCGACAAGGCGGCCGAGGCGGCGCAGACCATGCGCGATGAGGCAACCGCCGCCGGGCAGGGCCTCGCCGACGCGGTCGATCTCAAGGGGCGGGTCGAACGCCACCCCTACGCCATGGTCGCTGCGGCCCTGGGCGCAGGCTACGTGCTCGGCGGAGGGCTGTTCACCGCCACCACCGGCCGGCTGATCCGGATGGGACTCAAACTTGCTGCTGTGCCGTTGGTCCGCGACGAGCTGTTGACGCTCGCGGAAACTGCGATCGACTCGGTGCTCGACCGCAGCCGTAAGATCACCACCAAGCCGTCAGTGGAGGAGTAGCCATGCTGAAGAACTTGCGTCGTGCCCTGTCGGACATCGACAGCGATGACGTGCTGGAGAAGTTAGGCCTCGAAGGTCGGCGCACCACCACGGACAAGGTGATGCCCGCGCTGGCGATCTTCGGCGCCGGGGTACTCGTCGGTGTCGGCATCGGGCTGATCCTCGCGCCGAAGCCGGGCTCGGAACTTCGCGGCGAGCTGCAGACCCAGCTCAAGCGTGCCCAGCGGAAGATGGGGATGAAGGACGACGTCGGCAGCGACGGCGAGCACGTCTCTGGGGCAGTGCCGGCCGCGCCCGTTCGCCCGGCTTGAAGCAGACTTTCGCGGCCAGCCTCTGTCTCCTCCTCGCCTCGGCGTGCGTCAACGTGCGCGCCGAGAAGGAGAAGCTGCTGCCCCCGGGCTCCCAGCAACAGCTGGAGAAGTACCGCCAGTTCATGACCCAGCTGCAGGTCGACGAGTTCCTCGCCTTCGACAACGACGTCTCGCGCACCGAGTACGTCAATGGGCTGCGCATCGACGAACGGCTCGCCGGCTATTCCCGGCCGATTCAGGACGCGATCTGGGCCAAGCAGGTGATCATGGGCATGGACAAGCCGGCGGTGCTGCTCTCCTGGGGCACGCCTCGCGAGCGCGAGTTCTCTTCTGAGGGCGGCAACGAGATCGAGACCTGGAGCTACCGCCGGGAACAGCGCCAGTTCGCGGTGGTCGTCACCAACGGCTACGTCACCGACGTGATCGACCAGGGGTTCGCGCGGTGAGCCGCAAGGCCCGCCCGAAGGCCAAAGCGCCGAAGAAGAAGGCGGCGAAGAAGGAGGCGGCCAAGAAGCCCGCGCGTGCCGCGCCGCTTCGCCACGACACCCCGGTCGACTTGCCCGCGGTGCATGACACCGTCGAGACGCCGGCGATCGTTCTGTTCGACGCGAAGGCCTCGGCGGAGCAGGCGCTGGCCCGTGCCCGGCGAATCGAGACGATCCGCGGCGCCTACGACGCCTGGGTCGAGCTGCGGCTGGAGCACTCCGGGGTGTTGCTCAAGCTCGCCGACGAACGCAAGCACCTCGACCAGCAAGGCGAGTTCCTCGTGGGCACGGTGCGCGCGGCGCGGGATCTGAAGCAGCGGCCGTCGGTCGACGAGGCGCTGGCGCTCGTCCGCACCACCGACGGACTCGACGCCTTCGTCGCCGACGCCGCCGCCCGGCTCGAGACGGCCCGGAGCTCGCTCGAGGAGCGCTCCCGTTCGGCCGCCGAGGCCTTCGACCAGGCGTTCACCGGGATCCGCGACGAGTTGCGCGGGCGGATCACCCGCACCCTGGTCCACCTCAAGCCGAAGCTGAGGCTGATGATCCGCGCGCTCGGGCCCGACCGGCGGATTCTCCACCTGTCGCGGATGCCGGTCGAAGAGGCGGTGCTGTTGGCGTGGGTGCTGCTCCAGCGGCTGCCCAGCCGCTACGACTACCTCTTCGACGACTCCACCGACGACGCGCACCTCGCCCCGCCGACCCTGTTCGCCGAGGAGGGGATCTCCGCCCAACAGATCCGGCCTGCCGCCGCCGTACTCGCTGCGCTGCTGCAGGGCCCGGGTGAGGTGGCGCCGATCAAGGGCGTCCTCCCGTTCTTCCTCCCCGCCACCGACGCCGCCCCACGGCTGGGCCGCCTGGTCCAGCGCGGGCCGGTGATGGAGGCCGAGCTCGCCGACGGCGAGGGGTTTCGAAACGTGCTCAGCCGCGAAGAGGCGGAGCAGATCGCCGGGTACTTCCTCCGGCTGAAGCTCGAGAACAGGCTTCAGATCGAGCTGTCCGATGGCTGATCTCAAAGAGGAACTGAACGAAGCCGAGCGGGAGTTCCGGGCCTTCTTGAAGCCGCGGCTGCTGATCGGCGCGGTCGTGCTGATCGCCACCGCGCTCTACATCTTCTGGCCGCACTGAAGACGCCGTGCCCTCAGTGGGTCTTGACGATCGCCACGTCGGCCGACCCGCCGATGATCGCCGAGCCGGCGAAGAGGTTCTCGGTGTCGCCGTGCCCGAGCTTGGCGGACTGGAGCAGGATCACGTAGTTCTTGTTGGCTTGCGGAAATGCGCTGCCGGGGATCGTCACCGTCGTCTTCTTCCAGTCGCTCGGCGCCACCACCAGCTTGAGGAAAGCCAGCGGCGTCTGGGGCACGTTGGTGTACGTCTGCGTGCCCTGCTTGCCCTCGCGATCGATGGGGAAGACGAGGATGAAGCCGAGGTCGCGCTCCTGGCCGCTGGGTGCGTCGGGCCGGCGGAAGCTGAAGCCGGCGTCGCTGTTGGCCTCGAGGTCGATGTAGCTGTGGGTGATCGGGTGGAACTGGGGAATCCGTTCCTGCGCCGGGACCTTCTCGGCGACCGCTACGAACGTCTGCATGTCTGCCTTCGCGGTGAACAGGTAGTCGCCCCCCGACTGGTAGTCGAGCCGCGGGTCGTCCTGCTGGGTCAGCTGAAAGCTGCCTTCGCCCAGATCCTTCAGCGGCAGCTCAGTGCCGCCTTTGAGCTTCACCGTCATCGTCGTCC
>JAYVRT010001057.1:0-3059 GCA_043776025.1 Archangiaceae bacterium
GGCGCTGAACGCCAAGCTGCGCGAGTCGGTGGTCCTCTTCGGGCAGATGACGCAGGCGTACCTGGACAACGGCATCGCGCGCGGATTCCTGCGCGCCGATCTCGACGCCGAGACCACGGCGCTCGCGGTCAACGCGATGATCTTCGAGGGCGTGCGGCATGTGGCGCTGGCCGACGACGCCGAGGCAGCCCGGGAGCGGTGGACCGCCGCCGTCGTCGCCTTGATGTTCTGCGGAGTCGCCAAAACCTCGAGTTGACCTGCCTCCACCTCCTGGGGAGCCGGGAGACCGGGTCAGCGCCTTCCGAGTCCCGCCCCCTTTCGAGTGCGAACTCCCCCCTTCGCCTTTAAGCCAGGGCGACGTCAGGCCTCGACGGTGTTGGGCTTGCCCGCGTGCGGGTTCACCATCGCCAGCAGCAGGGCGGGCAACAGCGCGGCGCCCCCGGCGATCGCGAAGAGGGTCGAGCCTCCGAGCGAGTCGTAGCCCGCGCCGGTGCAGAGGTAGCCGACGAGGCCGCCGATTCCGAAGGTGGCCGCGACGAAGAGCGACTGGCCGGTGGCGCGCAGCGAGCCCGGGGCCCGCTCGGCCATGTACGCGACGCTCGCCAGGTAGAACGCCCCGAAGGTCAGCCCGTGAATCGCCGCGAGCGCGATCAGCGCCCCGGGGCTGTTGAAGAGCGCCATCCCTGCCCAGCGAAACGCGCTGGCGACGAAGGCGACGATCAACAGCCGCCGCGACGAGAAGCGATGGCCCCAGCGCGGCCAGGTGAACATCACCGCCACCTCGGAGATCACCCCCACGCTCGACGAGGTGCTCACCACCCACGGCGGCAGGTGCAGCGCGGTCACGTACATCGAGAGGGTGCCGTGGTACGGCGCGCAGGCGATCCAGTGCAGCGCCGTGGCGGCGAGGAACACCGCGACGTCCCGGCGGCGCAGCAGCGCCAGGGCTTCCTGAAACGAGGCCTTCGGCCCCTCGACGTGCACCGCGGGCGCGCGGGCCAACGTCAGCCAGCTCCAGACCGCCGCCGCGCCGAGGCAGGCGAGCGCGGTGGCGATCGCCCGCCGGTCGATCACGTCCACCGAGAAGCCGTAGCCCAGCGAGGCGATCACGAAGCCCAGCGAGCCGAACAGCCGCAGCGCCGAATACGAGCCGCCGTCCCGCTCGACCTGCCGCAGCGCCAGGGTGTCGATCATCGTCGTCATCGCCGACCCGAACGCGTTGTGCAGACACAGGGCCAGCAGCACCATCCAGAAGGCGGTCGCCGAGAAGAGCGCCAGGTAGCCCAGCAGGCCGCCGGCGCAGAGGATCCCCAGCACCATTCCGACCCGGCCGGAGCGATCGGCCAGCTGCCCCCACAGCGGCGGAGCGACCATCGCGAACACCGGCCCGATCGCCAACAACCCCCCGACCTGCGGGCCGGAAAAACCCAGCGAGCGGTAGTACTGGGGGAAGAACGGAAGCGAGACTCCGACCGCCATGAACATCAAAACGTAGAAGACGGCGATGCGGACCCGGGGCGGCAGACGGCACCGTCTAGCATCGTTTGACTGAGAGGCGCTTTCGGTTAGGGTCCGCGCCTCGAATGTCGGCCGAAACACAAGCCCAGATCACCGTCTCCCCGGTCACGAATGAGGGCGAACTGATGCAGGCGCTCGCCCTGCGCGAGATCGTGTTCATCGAGGAGCAGAGCGTCCCCGAGAGCATGGAGCGCGACGAGGACGACGCCGTCGCCCACCACGTGCTCGCGATGGCCGGCGGTCACGCGATCGGTACCGGCCGGCTGGTGATGCTCCTCAAGGCTCCCGACGGCGAGAGCGGCAAGTGGGGCCGGATCGGACGGATGGCGGTGCTCCAGGCCTACCGGCGCTCGGGCATCGGCTCGCGCCTGCTCGACTCGCTCGAGACCGAGGCGCGAAAGCGCGGCCTGGATGGCATCATGCTCCACGCCCAGCTGTCGGCGATGGACTTCTACAAGCGCCATGGGTACGTGCCCAACGGCGCAGTGTTCGACGAGGCGGGGATGCCCCACCTCGAGATGAAGCGGCGGTTGTCAGTCTGATTTCGCCTCACCCCGGAGCGACCATGAAGTTGTCGGAACGCCTCAACCAGATCATCGCCTCGAAGAGCCTGCTCAATCACCCGTTCTACCAGGCGTGGACCGAGGGGAAGTTGAGCAAGGACGTGCTGCGCCGCTACGCGGGCCAGTACTGGTCGCAGGTCTCGTCGTTTCCCCGCTTCGTCTCGTCGGTGCACAGCCGCTGCCCCGAGATCGACGCCCGGAAGGTGCTGCTCGAGAACCTGGTCGATGAGGAGCTTCACGGCACCGATCACCCCGAGCTGTGGATGCGCTTCGCCGAAGGCCTGGGCGCGACCCGCGCCGAGGTGAAGGAGCAGGCGCCGCTGCCCGAGACCTCCGCGCTGGTCGAGGGCTACTTCGACCTCGCCGCCAGCGACTGGACCGACGGCCTCTGCGCCCTCTACGCCTACGAGTCGCAGGTCCCCGCCGTCTCGAAGTCGAAGATCGACGGCCTGCAGAAGTTCTACGGGATCTCCGACGCCCGCTCGCTCGCCTTCTTCCGGGTGCACCAGGAGTACGACGTCGAGCACGCCCGCAAGGTGGGCGAGCTCATCGACCAGCACGCGGATCCGGTGCGGGCCGAGGCGGCGACGCAGAAGGCGGCCGACGCGCTCTGGGGCTTCCTCGACGGCATCGCTCGGGAAGCCGGCATCTCCTGTGAGATGAACTGAAGCGTCAGGGACGTGGGCCTCACCGCAATCGGGCTGGTCTTGTTGGGCTTGACCGCGATCGGTTGGTACATCTCGGCGTTGAACCTGACGATGCTCTGGTTCGTGCGGCGCCGGAAGCTGCCGCCCCCCGCGCGCTGGCCCTCGTTCTCGGTGCTCAAGCCGCTCGCCGGGCGTGATGACGAGCTCGAGCTGAACCTCGCCAGCCACCTGGCGATCGACTACCCCGGCGAGTGGAAGATCCTCGTCGGCGTCCGCAACCGCGAAGACTCCGCCTACCCGATCGCCCGCGCCTTCGCCGAGGCCAACCCGA
>JAYVRT010001058.1:0-3058 GCA_043776025.1 Archangiaceae bacterium
CTTCTCGGGCACGTCGCCGACCACGATCAGCTCGCCCTCCACCACCTCGGCTTTGAACGCGGCCTGGTCGTCGCAGACCCCGGGCGAGGTGACGTTGACGCCGGTGTCGAGGTCGAAGCCGACCTCGTGGCAGGGGCAGACGACGGTGTTCTTCTCCAGCCGGCCCCCCGAGAGCAGGCAGCCGGCGTGGTTGCACCAGTCGTCGAGCGACTTGTAGGCGCCGTTGACGCGGGCGATCAGCACGTCGCGCTTTCCGACCTTGTAGCTGCGCAGCTCGCCCTCGCCGAGGTTCGCGGGGCCGAGCAGGATTCGACGAACAGCCATCAGGGAACCGTGTACTCCTTCCCCTGGGTCGCGAGGAACTTCATCGCCTGGTCGCGGACGAAGCCGCAGTCGCCGAACATCCCGTGCGGGTTGTAGCCGACCAATTGGGTGGCGGTGAGGCACCGGGTCGGGTCCTCGTGGGAGATCACCTGCAGCGGCGTCGTGCCGGTGAGGTTCGTCGTCGGAACCGTCAGCCTCATCGCGCCGGCGAGGTTCTCGGCGGTGAAGTTGGGGATGGTGATGTCGCCCAGCGCCTCTTGCACCAGCACCGCGCGGCTGGCCGGCAGCGCCCCCGCGAGGTTCACCGGGTCGGCGTCCTCGAGGAAGGGCTGGGCCACGGCGCGGAAGATCATGAACTGCGAATAGTACTCGTAGGTGTCGAAGGCGCCGGCGGTCTTCGAAACAATCAACAGGCCGACGCGATCGCGAATGTCGTCGCTGACGAGGATGTTCGACAGGCCACCGCCGGGCACGTTGAGCACCGCGTACTTGATGTGGGGGGCCAGGGGCACGAAGGCCGAGCCCATGATGCCGCCCAGCGAGTTGCCGAGGTAGCCGACGTCGGGCGACAGGTCGGGCTGCCCGTCGGCGTCGATGTCGATGCTCGCGGCCGCTCGCGACAGCTGCAGCAGGTCGAAGGTCATCTCGCGGAAGTTGTCGCGGATCACGATCGGCTTCTCGACGGCGAAGAACTCGATGAAGTTGCCGCGCAGGCCGTGGCTCGGGGCGTCGATGCCGAGGCAGGCGATTCCCTTCGCGGCGAGGATCTGCGCGTTCTCGAGACAGTACGAGTTGTCGTCGTTGCTCGCGGGGAGGTTGCGCCCGCCCAGCCCGTGGGCGCCGATCACCACCGGCCAGCCGCCCGCGGGCTTCGTCCCCACGGGGATGCTGAGCACGAACGGCAGCGGCGACACCGGCGCCTTCGACGGGTCGGCGACCCAATCGGGCCGCCACACCCCGCCCTCGCGGAGATCGCGCGCCGCGAGCTCGCCCACCACCACCTTGCCGACGTCAGGCGACGGCTTGCCGAAGCTCGCCTTCTCCAGCCACTGGCGAATCGTGGTCCAGTCGGGGTCGGTGCGGGTCCACAAGCCCACCGGGCGCTGGGTGTTGCCGAACGGCACCATCGCGTGGGCGGGCACCGTGGGCGCGGCGAGGCCGGCGGTGCTGTCGACCCAGGCGACCAGGCCGGTGTAGGTCGCGACCGTTGGCGCCGCCTTCAGCGGCAGCGCGATCAACACGTCACTCTCGGCGATCGAGAGCGCGGCGGCGACGGCCTTCAAGTCGGGCCGTGCAGGATCCTTGTCCCAGGCGAAGCCGCGGCCCAACGGCTCGCCGGTGGTCGTCTTCGGCCCCTTCTTCACCACCACCAGGCCCTCTTCTCCCGCGGCCAGCGGCACCCCCGGACGGACGAGGAAGAACTCGGGGAAGCTCGCCAGGGGGTCCTTCCCCGTGCCCTTGAGCACGTCGGTGGAGTGCTCGATCACCACCGCCGCCTCGAGCACCTCGTAGCCGGTGGCGGTCTTGCGCAGCCGGGAAACGCTGCCGGGCAGCGACGCGGGGTCCACCGGCAGCGAGGTCCGCAGAAGGGTCGGGTTGAAGTTGCCGAACCCGTGCACGTCGGTGGTGGCCCAGCCGGCGTGGGCATTGAAGAAGGCCTTCATCTTCGTGGTCAATGCCCTGGGGAGGATGAAGGGCCTGAAGAAGTCGGGCCGCAGCGCCGCCCCGGTGGCGGTGAGCAGCCGGGTGTCGGGGAAAGGGTTCTCCAGGCTCTGCGCGTCGGCGACCCAGAGGATGTGGGCCGGCTCGACCCCGGCGTCGGGCACGGCAGCGCCGCCGGAGCACCCGGCGAGCAGGAGAAGGAGAAAGCATCCCGTGGGTTTCATGGCGCCGGACGTTATCCTCCTGGTGCCCATGGTGCTCAACGACAAGTCCGCGGTGGTGAAAGCCTTGCGTGACATGGGGTTGCTCAAGCAGATCAAGGGCGAGAACAGTTTCAAGACCCGCGCCTACGACATCGCCGCCGATCGCATCGCCGGGCTGGCCGACGACATCGGCGAGCTGGTGGACAAAGGGACACTCACCGACCTGCCCGGCATCGGCGAGAGCATGGCGGCGAAGATCACCGAGCTGGTGAAGACGGGGAAGATCGCGTCCCTCGAGGAGCTGCGGGCCGAGTTTCCCCCGGGCTTCCTCGAGCTGCTCAAGGTCCCCGACCTCGGGCCGAAGAAGGCAAAGCTGCTCTTCGATGAGCTGAAGATCGGCAGCATCGAGGCGCTCGAGGCGGCGTGCAAGGCGCAGAAGATCCGCGGGCTCAAGGGCTTCGGACTCAAGACCGAAGAGAAGCTGCTCGCCGGCATCGAGGTCGCCCGCCGCGCCACCACCGGGTCGCGGCGCCGGCTCTCCGAGGTGCTGCCAAGGGCGCGGGCGCTGCTGGCGCACCTTCAGATGGCGCCGGGGGTGGTCCGCGCCTCGCTCGGCGGCAGCGTGCGTCGGATGCGCGAGACGGTGGCCGACGTCGATCTGATCGTCTCCGCGCCCGACGCCGCGCCGGTCTTCAAGCAGCTGACGGGGATGAAGGACGTCGCCCAGGTCATCGGCCAGGGCGAGTCGAAGGCCTCGGTGCGAATCAACGACGCCGACGGCGACCTCCAGGTCGACCTGCGGGTGCTGCCCGACGAGGACTTCGCCACCGCGCTCCACCACTTCACCGGCAGCAAGGCGCACCACATCC
>JAYVRT010001059.1:0-3058 GCA_043776025.1 Archangiaceae bacterium
CTGCAGCTGGACCCCGATGTCCGCGTCGCTGCGGTGGGCGGCCTTGTCGAGGCTCTCCAGCGCCTTCTGCACCTGGCCCATCGTCTCGGCCTGCTTCGAGTCGCTGTCCTTCAGCTGCTTGTCGAGCCGCTGGTTCTGGTCGGAGAGCTTGTCGAGGCGCTCTTCGATCAAGCGGCCGCGATCGGCGGGGTAGAAACAACCGGTGAGAGCACAGAGCAGCAGCAGGGGGAGCCGTCGGTTCATCGCGGCGCGCATCCTACCCGCAGCGGTGCCCGCGTCGAGGCCGTTGAGCCCCAGGCGCCCCTCGACTCCGCCCGACGAAGAGCGGAGTCGAGCATTGACCCTCTGCCTTAGCCGCGGCGGCGGCGCGCCTTGAGGCCCGCCAGCGCCAGCAGCGCGAAGCCGAGCGTTGGCGCCACGCCCTCTGCGCCCGCGCTGCAGCCACAGCCGCCCGCCTTCTTGCCCGGGTTGGTGACCACCGGCGGGGTGAGCGCCTTGAGCACCCGCACCTCGACGCGCGAGGGCGCCGAGTCGAGCTGAGCGTCGTTGACGACGAGGTTGAAGGCGAAGGTCGTCTCCGCCAGCACCTGGGGCGCGGTGAAGTGAATCGTCGCCGTACCCAGGCCGTCGAGCGGCACCGTCGGGCCGGCGACCTGTTCCCACTTGTAAGAGACGATCGGATCGCCGTCGGGGTCGGTGCCCGTCCCCACCAGCGTCGCGTCGCCACCCTCGGCGAGGGTGAACCCCTGGGGCGCAACCGCCACTGGCGCCTGGTTGGCATGCCGCACCACCACGTGGGTCAGCACCGGCCCGACCGTGGCCTTGCCGTCGGTGGCGGTGAGCCCGAAGGTGAGCGTCGTCTCCGCGGTGACGTTCGGCGCGGTGAAGGTGTTCCCGGTGAGGGTCACCGCCGGGCCGTCGGTCTGCGCCCAGGTCAACGTCAGGGCGTCGCCATCGGCGTCGGTCGCGCCGCCGACGAGGGTCACGGTCACGGCCTGCTTGACGATCTGATCCGGGCCGACGGTGACCACCGGGGCCGCGTTGGAGCAGGTGTTCGGGTCGACGGTCACGGTGGGGAACGGCTTGTCGTTCAGGCCCGCGAAGTTGATGTCGTCGATCTCCCAGCCCTTGAGGTTGGCGGCGTCATCCGAGCCGATCCGGAAGCGGAGCTTCACCGTCTTGCCGGCGTAGGCCGCGCCGAGGCTCACCGTCTGACTGATGAACGCCGGGTAGCCCGGGCTCTCGCCGACGAACGCCTTCTGCCCCGCGAGCGGGTTGCTGCCGGGCGAGCTGAGCGTGCCGTTGTAGGCCGGCGAGAGCGCGGCGCCGACGTCGACCCAGGTCTGGCCGTTGTTGGTGCTGATCTCCACCACCCCGCCGTCGAAGTATTCGGCCGGCGTGCCTTCGAACTGCCAACGGTGCTTGAAGGTGACGACGAGGTTGCCGGTGGCGGCGACGCTCAGCGGCGGAGAGATGAGCCAGGTGTCGGCGGGCGAGCTGGGGTTCGGGCCGAACCAGTAGTGCTCGGTGGCGCTGGCCTCGAACCGCCGCCAGTTGCTCGCGGTGCTGCCATTGGGATCGGCATCGCTGGTCCACAGCGAGTTGGGCGCCTCGACGTCGTCCATCGACGAGCCGTTGGGGTGGGCGTCGAAGTTGACCCGGAAGGGCACGGTGAGGTTCACCGGGCCGGGGACGGCGAGCGACGGGTCGACCACCGCGACGCCGAACGAGATGCCGCTGCTGCCGACGACGCCCTTGAGCGAGACGTCGAGGGTGACGGACACGGTGCTGAACGGCTGGGTGACGGGGAAGGTCACCATTCCGCCGTTGCTGAGCACGATGTTCGGGGAAGAGGTGGTGACGATGCCGGTGGTGGCGTGGAGCTCACCGGTGCCGACGTTCTTCAGCGTGATCACCAGCTTGCCGGTCTCGTTGTTGTCGAGGATCCCGTCGTGGTCGCAGCTGAGCACCGAGTCATCGAGCTTGACCGAGGCGATCGCCAGGTCGTTGCCGGTGATGAAGCTCTCGATCACCGGCGAGTTGGTCTGCGAGTCGCGCGGCGGAGGGACCGCCTTCATTCCCATGCCCCGCTTGGCGAAGGCGGTGGAGAAGAGCCCGAAGTCGATCGGATCCTTGGCAGCCGCGGCGGCGAGCACCGCGTCGCGGGCCTCGGTCATCGTCGGGTTGAGCGGGGTGATCTTGTAGGCGGCGACGAGGTACGCGCGCATCCGCTCATTCGCCTGGCTGAAGCTCAAGCGGGCGGTGTCGCGCAGCAGCGCCGCGTAGCACTCCCAGAGCATCGTCGCCCAGACCTCGCCGGTGTTGTGCACCTCGGAGTTGTCCGCCCCGCTCTGCCCGAACGCGGTCGGCACGCCCGACGGGAGCGGGACGCCGTCCTGCACGTGCTTGAAGGTCAGGCCGTTCTTCGACATGTCGGTGGAGTACGGCAGCCGGCGGATGCCGAAGTAGTAGCCGTTGGGGTCGATGCTGAACGAGGTGTAGGCCGCCATCGCGTAGACGCCGTTGAAGTTGGCGTTGGCGGGCATCGCGTCGTCCCCTTCCTTCACCACCATCAGCATCGCGTGAAAGTCGGCCCAGCCTTCGCCCATGCCGCTGTCCTGGTTGCTCGACAGGCCGTTGCCGTCGCCGATCAACCGGTTGCTGATGTAGTGGCCCCACTCGTGGGCCACGATCGCGTTGTCGATCGTGCCGTCGCGATCGGTGGTGGGGATGCGGGTCAGGGTGAGGTTGACGGTGCCGACGGTCAGCGCCGCCTTGATCGCCGCCCCGTCGGTCTTCGACATCGACAGCGAGGGGATCGTCACCGAGGGCGCGGTGCCGACGAGCGGGTTGGCGCCCCCGTTGGTGTTGTTGGCGATGATCAGCCCGACCGCTCCGGCGGCCTCGGCGTTCTGCGCCTTCTGGACGAAGGTGCAGTTGCCGCGATCGATCAGGGCGATCTTCCCGGTGACGCCGCTGAAGCTCTGGCAGCCATCGTGGACGCTGCCGCCGGTGCCCGAGGGGTCGCCGTCGTCGACGTACGCCACGTCGGCGGTGA
>JAYVRT010001060.1:0-3055 GCA_043776025.1 Archangiaceae bacterium
AAGCGGGTGGTCCTCCTTCGTCTCGTAAGCGACAATGCGGAGCCCTACGCCGCGGCTGGAGCTTTGGCTCTCTCCGTCGGCCGAGCCATAGTTCAACGCGACCTGGTACCGCACTTCGCACAGACACGTCATTTCCGTTCCGTCTTCGCCACTGAAGGTCACCTTGAGCTTGCCCCCCAGCGCCATCGGTTCCCGCGTCTCGACGAACAAACCGGTTCCGCTGATGTTGCGACCAATCCCTCGCGTCATTCCTTCTGGGGTGGTGAGGTAAACCGTGAACACCTTGTCGAAGCGGAGCGTCTGTCTGCGTTCACTCATCAAGTGGCGAAATCCTTGGTTCGAGGTCCCCCAAGGGTAGTGGGTGTGCAGATGTAGGCAAGATATCTACCTGATACGACATCGACCGGAGATAAACACCAAATGTTCCGCACCCTTCAGATTTTAGCCCTGACCCTGCCGCTGCTGGCCTGGGCAGATGCGGACCCGCGGTTCGCGAAGCTGCGCGACAGCGCCGATGCCTTGAGCTCGCTGGGCGGCTTCCTCGACAAGTACGGCGGCGACTGCGGCTCGATCATGGAAGGCGGAGCCGAGTGCGGGAAGAACGCCGAGGCGTTCCGCAAGGCCGCCAACGGGCACAAGTTCTACATGATCCTCACCGAGGACTCGACGTCGGTGCTGTCGATCGGCGGCTTCAACCCTTCGGGAGGCGAGGTGACCTTCAACCTCACCCCGTTCTTTCCCGGCAGCAACTCGGCGATCACCCACGGCGCGCCAACGAAGACCGACCCCCAGGGAAACCCGGTGCTGCCGTTTCTCGTCTTCAAGGGCACCCTGCCCGATGGCTGGAACATCCAGATGCTCAACCGCCAGGTGTCGGCGCGGAACATGCGGCTGCAGGTGGTCTTCACCCCTCAGGGAATCTGGGAGCTGCCGAAGAAGGGCGGCGGGAAGATCCACGGCGTGAAGGTTCGCTTCGACGCGATCCTGATCACCGTCGGCCGCACCGGGGAGCAGGTGGCGCTGTGGATCAACAAGTGACGTGAAGACGGGCTCGAGCGCGGTGGGACGGGCAGGAATCGGCGGGCTCGCCCTGCTGCTGATGGTCGCGGGCTGTTCGAAGAAGGACGCGGGAGGCGGCTTGGGCGGCTACTGGAGCTTCAGCTGCGTCACCGGCGACGATCAATACCTCGTCGGCGGCGGCGATCACGCGGCGCTGATCGAGCTGGGCACCGGGAAGAGCGTCGATCGGATTTCCTCGATGGTGAAGGCCGTCGGCTGCGGCCGGGCCCAGGCCACCGTCGTCGGCTTCGATCAGGCGTGGACGCTGCCGGGCAAGGCCCAGGTGACGCCGGCGCCGGCGGTGAACGGAGAGCCGCTCGGCCTGAGCCCCTCGGGCGAGTGGGTCTCGTTCGGGCGCAAGACGGTCGCGGGGAAGTGGAAGGGCCCTCCGACGCTGTTCATCTCCGGCGGCGCATCGGCGCGCCAGAGTGAGCTGCTGCCCTCGCGCTTTGGGAAGATCGGAGAAGCCAGGAACCGTCCGACCCCCGACAGCTTCGCCGTGCGCTTCGGGAACTTGGTCGACGACGGCCGGCTGGTCGTCGCCTGCGGCTGGGAACCGTCGTCAAGCGGCGCCCGGATCGAAGACGTGCCCTGGGGATTCTTCGCGGTCGACCTGCACAACGGCGAGGCCAGCCCGATGAGCCTGCCGCTGAAGTCCGACGCGCAGCTCAACCAGCTGTGGCTTCAGCGCATCGCCGCCAGCCCCGACGGGATGCACCTGGTGATCGCCGCGCACGACGGCGAGCAGTTGGCGATCGCCCGGTTCGACCAAGGCGCCAACGTGGCCAGCCGGGTCACCGGGCAAAGCGCGAAGGGCTCGGTGAGCGCGGTGGCGATCTCCGACGACGGGACGCTGATCGCGGTCGGCACCGAATCGCGCGGCAGCGACGCCCCCGCCCAGGCGCGGGTGATCGATCAGGCGGGCAAGGTGATCTGGACGGTGGAGCTGAAGAAGACGGTGATCGGCCTTCACTTCCTCGGCGACAACTCGCTGATCGTCGCCGGCGCCGAGGCCCGCGCGATCCGCGTCGCCCTGCCGTCGGGCGTGGAGAAGTGGCGAACGCCCTGAGCGCGCCGTGGCGCAAACGGGCCCCTGTGTTGTCGCACCCTGCCCCTTCCCCTCTGCGCGAGGTGTTAGAAATCGCAGACCCCATGACGCGAATCTCCAACCGCCCGCCTCCCGTCGCCTCAGCCAAGCCCGAAGCCGCTGCCGCGCCTGCCGCTTCGACGGGCCCGGCCGCTGCGACCGCTGCCACCGCCGGTTGGCGCCCGACCGCAACCGCCAGCGCGGCCTGCGCCGTGGCGACGGTTCCTGCGGCGACGCCGGCGGCCGTGGCCACCGCGTTCTACACGGCGTTCCAGTCGAAGGACGTCGCTGCCTTTGAAGAGCTCTACGCGCCGGGCGCGACGTTCAAGGACCCGATCTACGACCTGAAAGGGAGGGACCAGGCGGTGCACATGTGGACCTCGCTGTTCAAGGCCGGCACCGACCTGAAGCTGAACTTCAAGGTCCTCGACTCGACCGCGGACAGCGCGAAGGTCTCGTGGACCGCCGACTACAAAGTCTTCGGCCGGCCGGTGCACAACGAGTCGGTGACCGACCTGAAGGTGAAGGACGGGCAGATCACCCAGCAGCAGGACAACTGGTCCTGGTCGAAGTGGGCGAAGCAGGCGCTGCCGCTCGGGCCGCTGGTGGACTTTCCGCCAGTGAAGGCCGCGGTGCGGTTCTTTCTCCAGCGGGCCTGACAGAGGACCGGCGGGCTTGCACGTCCGGTCGCAGTCGGTGGCGCCGCTGTGCCGCTGGCTTCAAAGCCAGGGGCGCGATCCCGCCCCGCTGCTGAAGCGGCTGAGGATCCCCGAGGAGGCTCGCACCGAGCTCGACTTCGAGCTGACCGCCGATCAGCTCGAGGCCTTGTTCGACGAGGCCGCCAGCCTGACCCAAGATCCCTGCCTCGGGCTCCGCCTCGGGCAGACGCTCGAGCGCGGCCGGTACGGG
>JAYVRT010001061.1:0-10362 GCA_043776025.1 Archangiaceae bacterium
ACCGGTGGCAGCCGCGGCATCGGCAAGGCGATCGCCCTCGGGTTGGCCGCCGCCGGCGCCGACGTCGCGGTGGCCAGCCGCAAGCTGCCCGACCTCGAAGCCGTCGCCGCCCAGATCAAGGCGATGGGCCGCAAGTCGCTCGCGGTCGCGGCCCACGTCGGCCGAATCGCCGAGCTCGAGAACCTCGTCACCCAGGTCCACCAGCACTTCGGCCGCATCGACATCCTGGTGAACAACGCCGCCACCAACCCGGCGATGGAGTCGGCGCTCGACGCCACCGAGCGCGCCTGGGACTCGGTGATGAACCTGAACCTCAAGGGGACCTTCTTCTTGAGCCAGACGGTCGCGAAGAAGATGAAGGACCAGGGCGGCGGCAGCATCGTCAACATCGCGTCGGTCGAGGGCATCACCCCCGGTCCGCTCGCGGTCTACGGCATCAGCAAGGCGGGGATGATTCACGCCACCAAGGTGATGGCCAAGGAGTGGGCGTCCTATGGCATCCGGGTCAACGTCGTCGCCCCCGGCCTGACGAAGACCGGCTTCAGCGAGTTCCTCTGGGGCACGCCGGAGATTCTCCAGATGGCCACCTCGACCACCCCGCTCAGCCGCATCGCCGAGCCGGAGGAGATGGTGGGCGCGGTCATCTACCTCGCGTCGAAGGCGTCGAGCTTCGTCACCGGCCTGGTGCTGCCCGTCGACGGCGGGATGACCATCTAGAGCCTCGCCAGCAGCCGCTTGGCGAAGAGGTACGCGTCACCGGGCCACCGCGCGGAGACGTAGTTGTCCTGCTCGACGACGAACGCCGCCGAGTCGTCGGTGTCGGTGCCCCGGGTGCTCAGCTCCCGCGGCCCGCGCTCGAAGTCCTCAGGCCGCGCCAGCGCTGCCTTCACCTCGTCTTCGACGTAGGCGTCGTAGGTCCGGTAGTAGCGGCCGAGCCTCCAGAAGGTGGCGAGGTAGGCGCTGCGCTCCATGTACTTCGGCAGGCAGGTGGTGCGCCGGCCCTTGAGGACCTCGGCGCGCGCCGCCACCAGCACCCCGTGGCAGATGGCGCCCACCGGGCGGTCGAGCGCGAAGAACTCCCGCACCTTCTGCTGCAGGGGTGCGCTGCCCAGGTACTGCTTCATCCCCGGCGCGTGCCCCCCGGCGAGGAGCAGCGCGTCGAAGCGGGAGACGTCGAGCGCGCCCCACGGCTCGGGCGCACGGAACGCCGGACTCTGAATCATCTGTGCGTAGAACTGCTTCGGCTCGGGCTCGGCGCCGAGCTTGCCGAACAGCACCCCGGTGAGCAGCCGCGGATCCGCCGCGGGCGCCGCCCCGCCCTTCTCGGTGGCGAAGACCACCTCGTGCCCGGCGCGGACGAAGACCTTCCACGGCACCGCGACCTCGGTGACGTCGAAGTCGCTGTCAGGCAGCGGGACGAGCAGACGCGCAATGTCAGAAGTCGAACGGAACCAGCCAGGCGGTGCCGTTGCTGGTGCCGGTGCGGTACGACAGCGGCGCGCCGACTCCGAGCGCCGCCTTCTGGGGCGCCGCGGCGCGGGAAAGGAACAGGTCCTGTCCCAGGCCCGCCCGCTCGTGCTCGTCGCCGACGACGGTGAGCGCCGACGGCCGCGCGCCGGACAGCTGTGGACCGCCGGCGAAGACGAAGATCGCCCCGGTGCCGTCGCCGTTGATGCTCGCGGTGGGAGCGCTCACCACCACGTCCGGCACGCCGTCGCCGGTGACGTCGACGTTGCCGGCGACCATTCGCCCGAGGCCGGGGGCGCGCTCCTTGTAGACCAGCGGCAGCGGCACCAGCCCGTCGTTGAGCGCCCCCACCACCGCGCTGCCGGTGGCCGGCCGCTTCGCCGCCACCTGGGCGATGTCGAAGAGCAGCACCGTCGGCTGGGTCACGCCGGAGTACGGGTAGAGCGCCGCGGAGATCGCGAGGAAGTCGCGCGTGTCGCCGAGCACCTTGCCCACCCGCGCGGTGGAGACCCCCAGCGACATGTTGTTCAGCCCGGTCTCCGGGTCGCCGGAGATTCGCAGCGTCACCGGCTGGTTGTGCCCGGCGCAGCGGCCCCCCGAGGCGTCGTAGCCGAAGGCAATCAACACCCCGGAGCGCGTGCCGTCGCTGTAGCGCACCGCCACCTCGTCGCAGCCGTCGCCGTCGAGATCTCCCACCGGGTTGGGAGCGGACGTCGCCTGCACCAGCGCCGGCAGAGAGAAGACCGGGTCGCAGCCCATGCTCGGCTTGGCGAGCGTCGCGTCGTCGGGGGCGCGGCCGAGGAAGACCTCGAGGCCGTTGGAGCGCGTCGCCAGCACGTCCTGCTTCCCGTCGCCGTCGAAGTCGAAGCCACCGGCGATGCCGCCGCGGGAGATCGCTGCCCGGCGGCAGGCCGTCGTCCCCGCGGGGGCGCAGCCGGCGATGTCGAGCAGGCCCCAGAGGCGGAAGCCTTCCTTGAAGCTGCCGTCGGGCCGCGCGAGGAACACCAGCACGCCGCCGTTGGCCTGGCCCGTCGCCGGAGTGCAGGCCGCCCGCGCCAGCGCGTACTCGGTGGTGGCCGCTGCCGGCGTGGCGAAGCCGGGCGCCGCGACCACCGCGTCCATCCGCCCGTCGCCGTCGAAGTCGGTGAAGGCGACGTCGGCGCCGAGGGTGCGGCCGCCATACGCCGGGTGCCCTCCACTGGTGTACGCCGAGCCCGCGCCCTCGGCGAGCACCGCGCCCGCCGCCGTGCCCGCCTGGTAGAGCAGCGCCTGCCCGGCGCCGACGTCGTTGCCGTCGGAGTTCACGCCGCTGCCGGAGAAGCCGGGCATCCCCACCAGCGTCCGCAGCTGCCCGTTGACGACCGCCGTCTCCACCGCCTGGCCGTGCAGCTGGGCCGCGGTCTTCGCCGGCGGCGTCGAGCTCGTCACCGCCCACGTGCCGACCGCGCCGGTGCCGAGGAAAGCGTCGAGCCGGCCGGTGAAGTCACTGCTGGCGTTCGACGCGCGCGCGGCCCACGCGACGAGTCCGACCGGGGTCCCCGGCTTCCAGGCGGCGACCGCGACGCCGAGGGTGTCGACCTTGTTCGCCCCGGCGCGGAACGACGCGGGCTTGTTCGCCTGCGCCCCCGCGGTCAACCCCGCGAGCGGGTAGACGAGCAGCTTGCCCACCAGCCCGAGCGTGGTGGTGCCGACGAGGTTCGAGGCGTAGGGGGCGCCGAGCACCAGCTCGAGCTGGCCGTCGGCATCGACGTCGGCCACGGCGAAGCTGCGCCCCGCCGAGATTCCCGCTGCGTCGCCCCAGATGCGCGCGAAGGCGTCGGTGCGTCCTTGCTGCACCGGCTTGGCCGCTGGGCCGCCGGCCGGCTTCTGCGCCGAGACGTCGTAGAGCAGCACGCCGCCGGCGTTGACCCCGCTCTTCACCCCGCCCATCGCCGAGAGGTCTGGGGAGTCGAGCGCGTCGGCCGCGAGCAGCAGCATCGCCGGCTGGGTCCCGGTCTTCGGCACCAGGCCCATCCGCCAGGTGCCCTCGGTGGTGTCGGCGGCGTTGCTTGGCAGCAGGTAGGCGTCGGGCGTGTCCTCGAAGAGGTTCGCCATCGCGCGCCCGAAGTGAATCGCGACGGCGATCTGATTGCGCGCCACCGCGGCGCCGCCGAGCAACGAGTTGTTCACCGCGCCCATCGAGGCGAGGTCGGCGCGCCCGTCGCCGTTGAGGTCGGCCACCACCATCGCTCGCCCGAAGCGCAGCTGGGTGAAGGGCCGCACCGAGCCGTCGACCGCGAGGTCGGCGCCGCCGACGCGAATCGAGCCGAGGTCGGCGATCGGCTTGCCCTTCTCGAGGAGAAAAATGTCGACCACGCCGCGGCCGCTGACGGCGGCGGTGGGCGCGAGGTCTCCGCCCGGCGAGCCGACGATGAGGTCCTTGTCGCCGTCGCCGTCGACGTCGGCGATCACCAGCGAGGCGCCGAAGTTCCCGCGACCCAGCCCGGTGAGCGGGTCGCGCAGCAGCTTCGGGCCCGCAGCGGTGAAGCGGTAGAGGAGCACCGCGCCCGAGTCGGCGACGGTGACGTCCGCGCCCGGCTCGGAGATCGCCAGGTCATCCTTGCCGTCTCCGTCGAGGTCTCCCGCGGCGAGCACCGTGCCCAGCGCCGCGGTGTCGGTGTCCCCGACCAGCGTCCACGTCGGCGCGGCGGGCAGCCCGGCGGCGGTCCCCTTGTAGATGAAGACCGCGCCGCCCTGCGGGTGACCCAGATCGCTCTCGGGGACGCCGAGCGCCACGTCCTGGATCCCGTCACCATCGAAGTCGCCGGTAACGATGCTCGCGACATCGCTCAGGCGCCCATGCGGCCGGCCCGCGCGCGACAGCTCGTCCATCACCCGCACCGACACCGAGGCGGTCTCCCGGGTGAAGGCGTCCTTCCCTTCGAGGACCGCGGTCCCCGTGCTGGTGGCATCGACCGAGTAGACCCCGTCGGCGACTTTCCCCGGGCCGCTCTTCACCGTCCAGGCGACGGCGCCCGAGCCGTCGGCGATCTCCAGCGGCACCGACGCTCCCGAAGGCAGCGCCAGCTTCGCCGGCACCGCGCGGAACGCCGCCGTGTTGCTCACCTTGTACTGCAGCAGCGCCTCGTCGGCGGTGAGGCTGTCCTTCACCTGGACCAGGTCCACCCCCTGGGCCGAGCCCGCGGTGTAGACACCGGCGGCGCTGATGGTGCCGCCGCTCGCCATCCCCATCGGGATGAAGGTCGGCGTGCCGAGCGTCCCGGCGACGGTGACGGTGAACGAGGTGCCCGGCTTGACGGTGGCGCGGGCGGGGGCGACGAAGAAGGCGGCGATCACCTCGACGTCCACCGCGCTCGAGTTGCCACAGTCATCGCTGGCGGTGACGGTGTCCTTCCCCGGCGTCGGGCCGGTGACGAGGCGATCTCCACGGACCTCGCCGCCGCTGCCGCCGGTCGCGACCTTGAAGACGTAGCGGCCGCTGCCGCCGGTCGCGCTCAACGTCGCCACCGAGTTGACCCGCGCCTTCCCCGGCGTGGCGAGGGCGGAGAGCGCGTCGAGGTTCGAGCAGGGGTCCACCGGAGGCGGAGGAAGCGGCGGCGCCTTCGGCTTCGGGCAGCCAGCGAGCGCCAGCGCGGCGAACAGCAGCAGGCGCTTCAAGGATTCGCTCCCGCCGCGACCCAGCGCTGAATCTTCTGAATCGACGCGGGGTCGAGCAAGCCGTCGGCCGGCATCCGCTGCTCGGCGACCGCGATTGAGATCCGGTCCTTGTCCACCTTCCACTCGTCGTAGTTGATCAGCTCGTGGCCCGGGCCGTTGGTGTGGCACTTGGCGCAGCGCGCGGTGTGAATCGGCGCGATGTCGATGGCGTAGGAGAGCTGGACGTTGCTGCCGCCCTTGAACGCGAAGTGGAGCGCCCGGCTGGTGTCGCCCGAAGGGAACTTCGTCGTCACCCAGAGGGTGTGCATCCCGTCCATCAGCCCGGCGAGCGAGTAGGGCTTGTCGCGCCCCGAGGCGTCGACGCCGCCCATCGAAAAGTAGAGCTGGCTCGCCGCGGGGCCGTCGCCCGGGTTCGCCTTCGCCGCCGGCACCACCACCTGCTCGCCGTCGTCGAGCTTGAAGGTCATCTGCGTCGGCGCGGCGGCGCCCGGCACCGCGGCCTTCACCACCACGTCGGAGGAGTAGACGACGACGTTCTGGAACATGCCCTCGACGCGGGCGACGACCGCGGGGGCGACCACGCTCGTCTTGCCTCCACCGCGGACCCAGGCCGCGCCGGTGGCGTCGGTGGCGAGCAGCTTCGCGTCGTAGGCCACGCCGTTGGCCTCACCCCAGGAGATCGCGTCGGCGTCGTAGCGGAAGAGCGCGTCGCCAGCGTGGAGCCAGAGAAAGCGGCCGGCCGCGAGCAGCTGCGTCCCCGGCTGGCCGAGGTCGAACTGCTTCCACCCGGTGACGTCGTGACGCCAGAGCACCTTGTTGGCGATCGCCCACAGCTCACCCACCGAGCCGGGCGAGGGAGCGATGCCCGCCAGCGCGGTGATGCCACCCTTTAGCTGGGTCTTGAGCAGCCCGCTGTCGCCGACGGTGAACTCCGTCTTCGACTTCTGTTCTGCCCAGGACAGCTTCTCGCCCTGCGCGAACCACACCCCCGGCGCGCCGGAGAGCGAGGGCGCGACCGCGAGGCCGGTGATGCCGGTGATTGACGCGCCGCCCACCTTCAGCTCGCTCAAGAGCCCGGCCTCGAGCCGGAAGAGCCCGGCGTCGTGGGCGATCCAGGCGACGCCGTTGCCGCCCAGCGCGGTCGCCTTCAGTCCGTCGGCGGAGAGGATGTCGCGCCACGCCGGCTCGATCAACCAGCCCTGCTCGGCGACGTAGAGCCCCTTGGCGGTGGCGACGACCGCGGTGTACGGGCCCAGCGGCCAGGCAGCGGTGGCGAGCCCCGCGGCGACGCTGTTGCCCGGGTGCGACTCGATGCGGGCCACGGTCCCGTCGGCGCGCAGCCGGATGACCTGGCCAGCACCCTCGACGAAGATTCCCCCGCCGCGTTCGTCGGCAAAGCCGGGGTGCTCGTTGAGCATCACCGCGGCGTCGATCGACACCGCGTCGAACGCGACGACCGCCAGCGGGTGGGTGGTGATTCTCCCGTCACAAGCAGCAGCGCACAGCAGCAGCAGTGGAAGTCCGCGGTTCACGACGCCCCTCGAGAAATCTTCGTCAGGCCAGGATCGCCGACAGCGGCGAGGTGCGGGTGATGGCGTAGTCCAGCTTCGCCGAGGCGAGGATGGTGGCGATGATGTCCTCGGGGAGGATGCTCATCCCCTTCGGATCCGGCTGGCCGGTGGAGCGGCTGACCAGCCCAGGCGCCATGTTGATGTCGCCCGCCTTGCCGAAGACCATGTTGTGCTTGATGCCCGCGCCCATCAGCAGGCAGCTGCTGCTGATGTGGTGGTCGCGCCCGCCCGAGCCGTTGATCAACGGCGTGCGCGAGAACTCGCTGAACACCATCACCGTCGTGTGCTCCATGAAGTTGCCGCCCGAGGGGTGCGGCGAGCCGCGGAGGTCGGCGACGAGATCGGCGATCGCGTTCCAACCGCTGCGCTGGGTGGTGGCGTGCGCCAGCTGGGTGCCGAAGTGGGTGTCGAGCCCGCCGACGAGGTTCATCGAGACGCACTGGCTGATGCCCTTCTTCAGGGCGGTGCCGACCATCGCCGCCCGGCCGCCGGCGGAGTCGTAGCTGACCGGCGCGGTGAGGTTGTACGCCGCGCGCACCAGCGCCCGTTCGTCGTTGAGCGCCTGGGGATCAGACGCGACGTTGTCATAGATGAACGACTTATTGAGCGAGTTGCCCAGCACCGCCGCCATCTGCCCGCGCGCGTCGCGGTACTGCCCGACCAGCCCGCGGGTGTCGTAGGCGTCCGCCTCGCAGGTGACCGTCTGCCCGCGGAGGTTGACCAGCTGCTTCTCGATCTCGCTGTCCAGCTGAGTCGGGCTCGGCGAGAGCGTGAGGATGAGGTCATTCGCCCGGCTGACCCGCAGCGCGTTCGCGGCGCCCGGGTAGCGGTCGTTGTAGCTCTCGATGTTGTAGGCGATCGACGGCACCGGGTTCTTCGGCTTCATCTGGCCGACGATCTCGGTGGCGGTCGACGAGCCCCGCGCGGCGCTGCCGTTGGGCTCCTTGCCGGTGAGGAAGTACCGGAAGCCCACCTCGTGGGCGACGGTGTTCATGTTGATGCCCCGCACCACGCACATCTGGTCGTAGTGGTCGGCGAGCCGGCCGATCGCCGGGCCGAACTTGATGTTGCTCGGGGCCGAGCCGGCGCGGGTGTTGGGGCTCACCACCGTCTGGGGGAAGGTGGGGTCGTTGCTGAGCAGGTTGTAGCCGGGGAGGATCCGCGTCTCCGCCACCCGGTCAGGGGTGAAGACCGCCGGATCTCTCGGGTCGAGCGAGAGGAGCACGTCCCACCCGCCGCTGAAGTAGATGAAGACGAAGCAGCGGTCGGCCGGCGCGAGGTTCGCCGCCTGGGCGAAGGCTCGAAACGGCAGCGCCCCGAGAAGCGAAGCGCCCCCGAAGGCGGCGGAGGCCTTGAGGAAGTGACGGCGGTTGAGCTGGAGCTCGTTCTTTTTCATGGTCGGCTCCGGTCAGTAGGTGATGAAGCGGGGGTCGGTCATCATCGCGACGCAGATCGCACCCCACGCCTGCGACTTCTTGTTGGCCGTCTGCGCCCGCGCGGCGATCGTCTTGAAGCTGGCCGCCCAGGTGTCGAGCTCCGGCCCGTCGAGCGGCTGTCCCCAGAAGCGGGTCGAGAGGTAGACGAGGTTCTTCTTCGCCGAGGCGTCGTCGATCTTCGAGACGTCGGTGATGGTCGCGGGCACCTCGGGAGAGAGGATCCGATCCGCCGCGTTGGGCAGCAGCAGGTCGGCCGCCGAGGCGCCGCCGCAGACCTCGCGGGCGCCGTCCTCGAGGAACTTGGCGAAGACGAGGTTCGGCTCGGTGGACTCGGCGTTGACGAGGGCGAAGTCGGCCTTGCCGAGCGAGGCGGCGAGGTTGTCGATCTGCGACCACTGCCGCCCGGTGCAGGTGAGGATGCTCGCCTTGAGCTGGGCGACGGTGATTCTCCGCGGCGCGCGGCCGACGTGCCCACCCTGCAGCTCGGGGTCAGGCAGCGGGTCGATCGACGGGTGGTTGACGCCGATCGGCTCGAGGGCCGCCGGGTGGGTGGTGTCCGCCGGCGCCTTGTTGCAGGCGGCGAGGACCAGCAGCGCGCAGACGAGTGCAGAGCGCATCAATCAATCCTCCGGTAGGCATCGCTGGTCACGACCCGCTGAATCAGCGCCTTGAGGTTGTGCCCGTCGGAGACGAAGCCCTCGACGAACTGTTGCAGGTACATCCCTTCTTCCTGCGAGGACATCGGCCGGCCGGTGAACTCCTTCCACACCCGCTTCACCGCGCACCGCTCGAGGTCGCCAGTCTGCAGCATCCGCTCGACCAGCAGCCGCGGGCCACCAGAGATGTTCGGCTCCTCCTGGGGCGTCCGGTACAGATACGTCTTGAGCAGCCCGAGCGAGAGCGCGCCGTCTCCGTCATAGGCTTGCATCACGTAGTTGTTGCACTCGCCGTCGCAGGTGACGTTTCCGGCCAGCGCGCAGTCGCGGCACTTGGCGTCGAAGCGGGCGAAGAGCTCGGGCGAGAGGTACTGCGCGTTGCGTTCGCCGTAGCGGCCCCAGTGGGCGCCGGTGGGCTCGATGGTGGCGTGGCAGTAGTTGCAGCCGCAGCGCTTGGCGAGGTTGTTCTCCCGGTTGCAGCTGTCCTCGGGGTTGGGGACCACCGCGTCCGCGGGCGGGGTGAAGCTCTTGCAGAGGAAGGCGTCGTAGAACTCGGCGACCCGCGAGCGGTAGGTGGGGAAGCGGTAGAGGAACGCCGGGGTGGTGAGCACGCCCGAGGCGTTGTCGGCGCGCACGTACTCCGTCCACTGCGCCGGGTCGGCGGTGAAGGCCAGCGCCGGCAGCGCCGCGAGGTCCGCGGGAGCGCTGACGGAGAAGACCCCGACGCCCTGGTTGTCGCGGTAGAGCGCGGACAGCGGCCCGTTGATGAAGCTGCGGCGGGTCTGGAGGACATTGAAGTAGTCCTCGTCGCGGCGCAGCACCGAGTCGGCGATCAGCAGCGGCTCTTCGTTGATCGCCGCGATGCGCGTGTTGTGCACCGACTGGTTGGGGTTCTCGCAGCGGCGGAAGCCGACGCCGCAGCCGCAGGACCGGTCGCTCAGGAACCCGGTGTTCTCACAGGAGGCCATCGTCGCGGGGTTCACCGGCCGGTTCTGGGCCTCGATCGCGCAGGCGGTGACGGTGGTCGCTCCGGTGGTGTCCCAGAACGGCGCCGGCGCGTTGACCCAGCCTTCGCGCTGGATGCAGCCGCGGGCGGTCGCGTAGGAGCCGCGCACCCCGTTCTTCAGCGTCAGGGCCAGGCCGCAGCGATCCAGCTGGGTGTAGATCGCCCCCGCCGTGGGGTTCGGGTAGGCGAAGGAGACGACCCGGTTGCTCGCGTCGAGAATCTCCTGGGTCAGCACGGCGGTCGCCGGCTTACTCGGGTCGGGAATACACTTGAAGGGCGCGAGCGCGGCGCCGACGCGGCGCATGTCGCAGAAGTAGAGGTACTTGTCCTCGAGCTTGGTCTGGGCGACAGCGTCGGCGCAGGAGGTCGCTCCGGCGATCGCGGTGCAGGCGAAGATGGTCGCGTCGTAGTCGAAGCTCACCGGCAGCGGCACGCCGTTGACGTCGCGGCACACCTTCGACGCCGCGGGTCCTTCAGCCTGGGGATCCTGCTGGTACGCCGGGTTCTTGCAGTCGTCCTGGGGGATGAAGTGGTCGCAGCCCTGCCCCTGCCTGCCCCGCAGCGGCGCC
>JAYVRT010001062.1:0-10356 GCA_043776025.1 Archangiaceae bacterium
GCTCGCTCGTTACACGAATGTGACGTAATCTTGGGGGTGTGCGACAGCCGCTGGTCCAGCCGCTGCTCGAAAACCGGCTGGACATCCATGATCGGAAGCAGTTCGAGCTGAAGCTCGAGTACCAGCCCAGCGGCACCGATTCGAGCAGCGAGTACTTCGTCGACGCGTGGATGTTCATCCCCTCGCAGCTCAACATCACGCCCGACACGTACCTGCGCGATCAGTTCTACGCCGACATCCACAACTACGTCCGGCTCAAGACCCCGACGCTCGACTTCGACGAGATCCTCACCGGCCAGCACTCGCCGCTGCTCCAGCTCGAAGAGCGGGTCGCGCTCGGCCTGCTCGGCCCCCAGACCGAGGTCGTCTACGACGCGAAGATGCTCTCCTGTGTTTTCCGCGGCGCGTGCCGCCGCTTCAGCCGGGACATGAACCTCAGCTGCGCCTCGTTGGCGCCCGGCCTCGAGGCCCCTGAGCGCAACCCCGCCGGCTCGGTCGAGTCGCTCGATCGCCTCGCGCGAAACGCGGTGACCTCGGTGAAGGAGATGCTCCGCCGCTACCGCCTGGTGACGAAGACGCTCAGCGACAAGTACCAGCTCGACGAACGCAGCCGGGCTTCCTTCCGGCTGATCGACGAGTACATGAGCCTCACCGTCGAACAGTTCTTTCGCAAGACGGTGGTGGAGATGGACCAGATGCCGCGCACCGGCGTCTACGTCGAGCTGCGCAAGGAATTGATGGCCCAGGTCGTCAACGACGAGACCTACCGCAAGGACAACAAGCTGCGGTCGGTGATCAGCCCCACCGGCGACAACGAGGAGTACACCCACCGGATCGGCTTTCTGAAGAAGTTCTGCATGAACATCCTCTTCCTCAACGTTCGCCGCGCCTCCGGGCGCCGCAACTGGGAAGAGGTGCTGTTCGCGATCGCCGCCGGCCTGGCGATGGCCTTTGCCACCTCGGTCGCCTTCCTCGCCCAGACCAAGATTCCCCAGGCCAGCCTCAACTTCTTCCTCGTCCTCGTCGTTGGCTACATGTTCAAGGATCGGATCAAGGAAGGCGCCCGGCGGGTGTTCGCCTCGTTCGCCGCCCGCCACCTCTTCGATCGGTCGACCCGGATCTTCGACCCGGTGACCCAGGATCGCGTCGGCGTCTGCCACGAGAAGGTCGACTACGGCCCCGCGAAGGTCCCCCACGAGGTGATGCAGCTGCGCCGGTCGGACGACTTCATCACCGTCAGCCAGGGCGAACTCGCCGAGACGGTGATCCGTTACCAGAAGAAGATCATCCTCGACTCCGACATGCTCCCGCGGCTCGGCGACGGCCTGGTCACCGGCGTCACCGACATCATCCGGATCAACATCGACCGCCTGCTGCGCGACATGGACGACCCCGAGTCGTCGATGGAGTACGTCGACCTCGAGGACTTCACCGTCGGCAAGGTGAAGGCCGCCAAGAGCTACCAGGTCGACCTCGCGTTCCGCTTCGCGGTCGACGACGGGGACACCAAGCGGACGACGATGCAACTGGTGCGGCTGGTGCTCGATCGCAACGGCATCAAGCGGATGCTGCGCTTCGCCCCCGAGGAGTTCGGCGGCGTCGGCGCCTTGCGTCCTGTGGGTTGATTTTCTTTTCGCCTGCCCGTAGACGGCCCCCGCCCCATGACCCGCTTCGACGGCCGCGTTCGACCCGACTGGCAGCAACAGCTGCGGACCTTGCTCGAGAAGGCCCGCGAGGCCGGCCCGAAAGGGCTGATGATCTTCGACCTCGACTCCACCGTCTTCGACAACCGCCCCCGCCAGTCGCGCATCATTCGCGAGTTCGGCAAGGTGGCGGGCCTGACGGCCCTCGAGGGCTGCACCGACAAGAACTGGGACAGCGGGTGGGACCTGAAGGCCGCGCTGGTGTCCTGTGGCCTGTCGCCCGCGCTGGCCGAGCAACACTTCAAGGCGGCGAAAAACTTCTGGGGCGCGCGGTTCTTCACCAGCAAGTACTGCGTCGACGACATCGAGGTGCCCGGCGCGCCCGAGTACCTGCACGCGGTGGTGAAGACGAAGGCTCAGATTGTCTACGTCACCGGCCGCCACGAAGAGATGCGGGCCGGCTCCGTGGAGTGCATGGCCAAGTGCAAGATGCCGGTCCCCGGCGACGGCGTGACCCTGCTGATGAAGCCGACCCTGCGCGAGAGCGACGACAGCTACAAGGTTGCGACGCACGCCGAGCTCGACAAGCTGGGCCGGGTGGTGGCCGCGTTTGACAACGAGCCCACCCACGCCAACGACTACGCGAAGAAGTTCACCTCGGCGACGGTGATTCACCTCGCCACCGATCACTCCGGCCGGCCGGTCGAGCTGCTACCCCAGGTGATCAGCGTCCCCGACTTCCGCATCTAGAACCGCGCAGTCGGCGTCGTCGCTTCACGAGGGGGAGGTCTTTCGCGATGTCCGAATCGACCGAAGGCGTCTACGAGATGTTCTGGGACTGCGCCTTCTGCGGCACCACGGCGCTGCTGGGGGTGACCAACCGGCACTGCCCCAACTGCGGCGCGCCCCAGGACGAGACGAAGCGCTACTTCCCGCCGCCGGGCAAGGAGGTCAAAGCCAACCTCGCCTTCGACGGCGTCGACGTCAAATGCCCCGCCTGCGGCACCCCCAATGGGATCAAGGCCAACAACTGCCGCAACTGCGGCAGCCCACTGACCGAAGCGGCGAAGGTGAGGACGGTGGCCGAACGGGACAACCGGCCCGCGCCTGCGCCCGCGGCCGCAGTGAAGGCGAAGGGCGGGGGCTGGGTCGGCAAGGCGGTGATCGGAGGCGTGGTGGTGGTGCTCGGGCTGATCGTCGTCGTCGCCACCTGGAAGAAGCAGGTCACCGCCACGGTCGAGGGCCACACCTGGAAGCGGGAGATCGCCATCGAGTCGCTGCAGCAGGTGAGCGAGTCGGCCTGGCGCGAGTCGGTACCCAGCGACGCCTACGGCGCCAGCTGTTCGAAGGAGCAGCGCTCGACGAAGAAGATCGCCGATGGGCAGACCTGCCACAGCAAGGACGTCGACCGCGGCAACGGCACGTTCGAACGGAAAAACGTCTGCGAGACGAAGTACCGGGACGAGCCGGTGTACAACGACAAGTGCCGCTACACCGTCGATCGCTGGCGGCGGTCGCGGTCGGTCACCTCCAGCGGCGGGCTCTCGGAGCCTCCCGGCTGGCCATCGGCGAACCTGCGCCAGACGGGCAGCTGCCGCGGTTGTGAGCGCGAAGGCTCGCGTTCCGAGGAGTACCTGGTGAGGCTTGGCGGCCCCGAGAAAGCCCACTACGAGTGCAACAAGAGCGAGGCGGAATGGCGCTCCTACCCGGTGGGCAAGAGCTACCCGATCAGGGTCCGGCTGATGACCGGCGGCGCCGACTGCGACTCGCTCAAGCCGTGAGCTTTCCCGAGGCGCTGCAGACCGGGCGGTTGAGCCTGCGCCTGTTCGAGGAACGCGACCTCGACGCGCTCACCCGGATCTGCTCCGACCCCGAGACGATGAAATACATCGGCGGAAGCCCGCTCTCTCGTGACGAGACCTGGCGGGCGATCGCGGTGATGCGCGGCCACTGGGCGCTGCGGGGCTACGGCTTCCTCGCGGTCGAGGAGAAGTCCTCGGGCCAGCTGATCGGCCGCGCCGGACCCTGGCGGCCCGAGGGCTGGCCCGGTCTCGAGGTCGGCTGGATGATCGACCGCGCCCGCTGGGGCGAGGGCTTCGCCACCGAGGCCGCCCGCGCCTGCCTCGCGACGATGTGGCGGGTCTTCGACGTCCCCGAGGTGATCAGCGTGATTCACCCGGACAACGCCCGCTCGATTCGCGTGGCCCACAAGCTCGGCGAACGCCTGGCGCGGGAAGGCCAGGTGCGCCTGGGGTCCGCCACGGTCGCGGTGTCGATCTACGCGGTGCCGCGCCCCCAAGCTGTCTGACATTCGGGGGAGCCGGTGTTATCTACCCCGGGCTTTTGTCCCGACAAGAAGGGGTTCTTTCGTGCCGCCGAGCAACGACGTCCTGCTGACGATGTACCGGAAAATGGTCCTGATGCGGCGCTTCGAAGAGAAGGCCGGGCAGGCCTACGGGATGAAGAAGATTCAGGGGTTCTGCCACCTCTACACCGGGCAGGAAGCGGTGGCGGTCGGCGCGATCGAGGCGCTGCGCCCCGACGACTACATGATGAGCGGCTACCGCGATCACGCCCACCCGATCGCCCGCGGCGCCCACCCGGGAATGATCATGGCCGAGCTGTTCGCCAAGAACTCCGGCTACAGCAAGGGAAAGGGCGGCTCGATGCACCTGTTCGACATCGAGCACCACTGGTACGGCGGCTACGGCATCGTCGGGGGCCAGATTCCGCTCGCGGCGGGGATGGCGTTCGCCTCGAAGTACCGCGGGGAAGATCGGGTGACCGTCTGCTCCTTCGGCGAGGCGGCGTCCAATCAGGGCTCGTTCCACGAGACGCTCAACATGGCGGCGAAGTGGAAGCTGCCGGTGATCTACGTCTGCGAGAACAACCGGTACGGCATGGGCACCGAGATCTCCCGCGTGTCTGGGCAGCCGGCGATTCACAAGCGCGCCGCCGGCTACGCGATCCGCGGCGAAGAGTTCGACGGCATGGACGCCATCGCCAGCTGGGAGACGTTCAAGGACGCCGCCGAGTACTGCCGCAAGGGCAAGGGGCCGGTGCTGCTCGAGGCGCAGACCTACCGCTTCCGCGGCCACTCGATGTCCGACGCCGCCACCTACCGGAGCAAGGAAGAGGTCGAGGAGATCAAGACCCACCGCGATCCGATCACCACCCTGCGCGAGCACCTGCTGAAGAAGAAGATCAGCACCGCCGAGCAGCTCGACGCGATCGACGAGGCGCAGAAGCACCTGTGCGAAGAGGCGGTCGCGTTCGCCGAGGCGGCGCCCGAGACCGGCCTCGATGAGCTCTACACCGACATGTACGTCGAGCCCGGCGACACCGACGTCCACCCCCGCGAGCGGGTGCTCGGCGCCACCGACGTGAAGTGGCCCAGCTACCCGCCGGGCGGCCAGCTGAAGGTCACCTGGGATCTCGAGCCGAAGGAAGCGCCGAAGCTGCCGCAGAAGAAAGGAGCGGCGTGATGCAGACCTTGAGCTACCGCGAAGCGCTCAACCAGGCGCTGTCCGAAGAGATGGAGCGCGACGCCAACGTCTTCCTCATGGGCGAGGAGGTCGCCCGGTACAACGGCGCCTACAAGGTGTCCCAGGGGTTGCTCGACAGGTTCGGCAGCGCGCGGGTGGTCGACACGCCGATCTCCGAGCTCGGCTTCGCCGGCATCGGCGTCGGGGCGGCGATGGTCGGGCTGCGGCCGGTGATCGAGATGATGACCTGGAACTTCGCGATCCTCGCGATGGATCAGATCGTCAACAACGCGGCGAAGGTGCGGCACATGTCCGGCGGCCAGCTGCGCTGCCCGATCGTGATCCGCGGCGCCGGCGGCGCGGGCGGCCGGCTCTCGTCGCAGCACAGCCAGTGCCTCGAGTCGGGCTACGTCAACGTCCCGGGGCTGAAGGTGGTCGCGCCGGCGACGCCCGCCGACGCCAAGGGACTGCTCAAGGCGGCGATCCGCGACGACAACCCGGTCTGCTTCTTCGAGGCCGAGCTGCTCTACAACCTCAAGGGCGAGGTGCCCGAGGGCGAGCACCTGGTGCCGATCGGCAAGGCGGATCTGAAGCGCACCGGCGGCGACGTCACGCTGATCACCTACTCGCGGATGCTCACCTCCTGCGTGCTGCCCGCGGCCGAAGAGCTGGCGAAGCAGGGGATCGAGGCCGACGTCGTCGACCTGCGCTCGCTCAAGCCGCTCGACGAGGAGCTGATCCTCGCCTCGGTCAACAAGACCAACCGGGTGGTGATCGTCGAGGAAGGCTGGCCCCACGCCTCCGTCGGCACCGACCTGGTCGAGCTGATCCAGCGCGAAGCGTTCGACGCCCTCGACGCGCCGATCGGGCGCGTGTCCGGGCTCGACGTCAACATGGCCTACGCCGCCGCGCTCGAGGCGGCGACCCAGCCGTCGGTCGAGCGGATCCTCGCGGCCGTGAACAAAGTCCTCTACCGCTAAAGCCCTCCAAGGAATCCACGCACCATGGCCAACGCTGTCCTGCTGCCGGCGCTCTCCCCAACGATGAAGGAGGGGAAGATCACCAGGTGGCTGAAGAAAGAAGGCGACAAGATCTCCTCCGGCATTGCGATCGCGGAGTGTGAGACCGACAAGTCGAACCTCGAGATCGAGGCCTACGACGACGGGATCCTGCTGAAGATCCTCGTGCCTGCCGGCGGCCTCGCCCCGGTCGGCTCGCCGATTGCCTACATCGGCAAGGCGGGCGAGAAGGTCGACGCGCTCCCCGCGGCGCCGGCCCCGGTCGTGACGGCCCCCGTCGCGGTCGCGGCGGCGCCGGCGGTGGCAGTGGTGCCTCCTCCGAAGGCGGTGCCTCCTCCGCTGCCTCCTCCTGCGCCGGTACGGGCCGTGCCGGCCGAGACCAACGGCCGGCTGCGGGCGTCGCCGCTGGCGAAGGCGATCGCGCGCGACCAGGGCGTGGACCTGGCGCAGATCGCCGGCAGCGGCCCCTCGGGCCGCATCGTGAAGCGCGACGTCGAGCAGGCGGCCCAGAGCGGCGGAAAGACGCCGGCCCTCCCGAAGGCGGCCCGGGGTGTTCGCCCGGAGCCCGAGGCGCTGCCGTTGACCCAGATGCGCAAGGTGATTGCCCAGCGGCTGGGCGAGGTGAAGCCCGGCGTCCCGCACTTCTACCTCACGATCGAAGTCGAGATGGACGAGGCGATGGCGGTGAAGGAGCAGGCGAAGGCGCTCGAGACGAAGGTGTCGGTCAACGACGTGATCGTCAAGGCCGCGGCGGTCGCGCTCCGGCGCTTCCCCCGGCTCAACCAGCAGTTCGCGGGCGATCGGCTGCTGCAGCTGCACACCGTCGACGTCGGGGTCGCGGTGGCGATCGAGGAAGGCCTGATCACTCCGGTGGTCCGCGACGCGGATCAGAAGGGGCTGGCGGAGATCTCCACCGAGGTGCGGGATCTCGCCGAGCGCGCTCGACGCAAGGCGCTCAAGCCCGAGGAGTACTCGGGCGGCTCGATCACCGTGTCCAACCTGGGGATGTTCGGCATCGACGCGTTCGTCGCGATCATCAACCCGCCGCACTCGGCGATCCTCGCGATCGGCGCGGTCGCCGCCAAGCCCGTCGTCCGCGACGGTGAGCTGACCGTCCGACAGATGATGTCGGTCACGCTCTCCGGGGATCACCGGGTGATCGACGGCGCGGTCGGCGCCCAGTACCTGCAGATCTTCAAGGGCATCCTCGAGCACCCGATGCGGATGCTCTTTTGATGCTTCGTCTGCTCCTCGCGGCGCTGTGCCTCGCAGGGTGCGTCACCTCCGAGGGGGCGACCGGGCAGGGCGGGGCGAAGTTCAACGCCGCGACCGGGGCACCGAGGGCCTCCGCCGAAGAGCTCTTCCCCGTCTGCTGGCCCGCGGACGCCGCCGCTCCGCAGAAGATCAAGCTCGCCACGCTCCCCAACGGGAAGGTGGTCTTCGAAGCGGCCGACGGGGCGAGCAACTCCACCGGGCGCTGCCTCGTCGAGATCGCCGGCAGCTACCCCGATCGCAAGTTCGACGGCGTCGAGCTGGCTCCCCCCGGGGCGCGGCCCACGGGGTGGGCGGTGCTGGCGTACGTGCAGCTGCTCTCCGCCACCCGCTTCGGCCCGGAGCGCGGCCTCCTCGACCCGGCGCCGCTGGTGCACGCCTGCATCTTCAAGGGCGACGGCCTGCGCGCCGGCGCCCGCTTCTCGGTCAGCTTCGACCCCGACGCGAAGGTGCGGTTGGAGTCCTCGGACGGGGCGCCGATGGCGCCGCTGACCGCCAGCGAGCGCTGCGTCGACGCAGTCCTCGGCTCCACCGCCTGGCCCAGCACCCGCGCCTTCACCCTCGAGTTCGCCAAGGCCTCGGCGGGCGAGGGAGACGTCGGCCAGTACTTCGGCCCCGGCGGCGCTCAGGGCGCCCTCGACCCGGTGAAGGTGAAAGAGGCGATGACGATGCGCGGCCCCGCGGTCTCCGCCTGCTGGGACCAGGCGCTCGCCCGCCGGCCCAGCCTCGGAGGAGGACGCAGCGTCCGGCTCCGGGTCGACGACACCGGAAGGGTGAGCCAGGTGTCGGTGGTCGGCAACGTCAGCGCCGAGCCGGCGACTGCCTCCGACTATCTGCTCGATCTCTGCCTCGCCGCGGCGGCCAGCGGAGCGCACTTCCCCGGCGGCGTCGCGGGTGACGCGGTGTACTCCTGGGTCTTCGCTCAGCGCGGGTAGACGAGCCCCTGCTCGGTCACCACCTGGTCCATCCGCAGATCGTGCGGCTCGGTCGGCAGCGCATCGACGATGCAGCAGGCGAAGGTCAGCCCGAGCTTCGCCGCGTCCGTGCGCGCCAGGGCCAGCGTCGCGTCGTAGTAGCCGCCGCCCCGGCCCAGCCGGTCGCCTCGCACCGTGAAGCCGACGCCGGGCACCACCCAGCAGTCGATCTCCGACGGGGGGACCTGGGGCGCTGTCTCCGGCGGCTCGAGCAGCTGCAGCTTTCCCCGCGGCTCCAGCTGTGCCTTCGAGGCGACCGCGTGCATCGTCAGCACCCGCGAGCCCGGGCGCACGCGTGGGAAGCAGACCCGGCCCTTCCAGAGGGCGTCGGTCGGAACCTCGAACCACTGGCCGGCGTACAAGGCGATGGTGCGCGCCGCCTGGAAAGACGAAAGGGCGGCGAGGCATCGCTGCGCCTCGCCGCCCTTCGCCTTCACCTCTTCAGCAGTCAGCGCCCGCCGCCTCGCCTCCAACGCCACCCTCAACGACGCCTTACTGCCCTCAAAAACGTTCCCCGCCATGGGTCGTGTGCACAACGTCTATTGAACCGTTCAAGAAAGGTGGGAACCCGAGAAGGGCTCCCAAAATGAACGTGTCGGTTCGAATGTCAGCTGCGCATCACGGGCCCCGCAGGGAACAGACTGTGGAAACCATCTTCCTGACTGCTGATCATAAGGACCTGATCGCCGGATGCAAGCGAGGCTCTCGAAACACCAAGAATCTGGTTAAGTTGGGCCCCGTGGCGCGTTTCGCCCTTGCTTTGTGTCTGGTCTGTTCCCCTGCCTTGGGAGCCCCTGCGCTCGCGGGCATCTTCAGCGGGGGGGACCTGGGGTTGCTGGACTTCAGCACCGCCGACGGGAAGGTCGTCGCGAAGTTCAAGAAGGGCGGGGCCTGCGGCTTCCGTCCGGACATGCAGGTGATGTCCGGGGTCTTCGAAGGCAATGTCTTCGTTGGCTCGGTGCTGGTCTGCCAGCAGGGGCCGTCGTGCGACCCCGAGCACAGCTACCCTTTCCTCGGGGTGTGGCACGAGTCGACGCTCTCGGGAGAGGTGAAGCTCGACAGTTCCTGCCGATCGCCCGGGCTCAACGACAAGCGGCTCAACATCGCGATCGCCACCGCGGAGGAGAAGCTGTTGCTCCGGCCCGAGACGAACTCCGCGGCGCTGATCGCCGCCACCAAGCCGCTGACCAAGCGCGAGCAGCAGGAGCAGATCGAGAAGGCCCTGATCTTCGCTCAAAAGAAGATGAAGGAAGGTGACTACCGGGTCGCCCAGCAGAGCTTCGAGAAGGCGATCAACTACCAGGAGGAGAACTGGGCCGCGCACGCGGGCCTCGGGGTCGCCGAGCTGGCCCTGAAGAACACCGACAAGGCGATCGCCAACCTCCAGCGCGCGCTGCAGCTGACGAAAGGATCGCGGATCTCCGAGGCTGATCTCGGCGACATTCACTACAACCTCGCCTGCGCCTTGAGCCGCGGCGGTCAGAAGCGCGAGGCGCTCGCCAGCCTCGCCAAGGCGGTCAAGGCGCTGCCCGCCGGCTCGATGGTCGATCAGCTCGACGCCGATCACGATCTCGATTCGCTGCGCGCCGAGCAGGACTTCAAGAAGATGTTGGGCGACGCGCGCATCGCCCGCGAGCGGGCCAACCGCAAGAGGACGCCATAGAAGAACCGCTCATGTTGCTCGGGCACTACGAGCTGCTCGGGCTTCTGGGCCGCGGCGGAATGGCCGAGGTGTACCGGGCGCGGGCGTTGGTCGGCCCTCGCCAGGGGCAGGAGTTCGCGGTGAAGAAGCTGCTCACGGATCAGGAGAGCGATCCGGAAGCGGTCGCGCTCTTCGCCGGCGAAGGCGACCTCGCGCGGTTCCTCGATCACCCGAACATCGTCCGCGTCCACGAGGTGGGGACCAGCGGCGAGTCGTACTTCCTGGTGATGGATCTCGTCGACGGCCGCGACGTGGGGCAGA
>JAYVRT010001063.1:0-10345 GCA_043776025.1 Archangiaceae bacterium
CGCATCAAGCTGCTGCCACCCATCACCCCCAACCTCGACGGGGCCAACTCCTTCCCCGAACGGAACAAGCTGGTCGACGGAGCGAAGTCGTCGATCAACCTCCAGACGTTCATCTTCAACTCCGACGAGACCGGCTGGGAGCTGGCGAACAAGCTCGCGGCGAAGGCGAAGGAAGGGGTCCAGGTCCGGGTGATCTACGACGCGGTCGGCAGCAACCGCGCCGACCCGAAGATGTTCGAGATGATGAAGAAGGCGGGCGTCGACCTGCAGACCTACGCCAGGCCCACCGATCAGCCCTGGAACATCAACTCGCGGTGGCACGAGAAGCACCTGATCGTCGACGGCAAGACGTCGATCGAAGGCGGGATGAACATCGCCAACGAGTACGCGCTCGGCGGCTCCGGCAAGATGGTCTTCTCCCGTGGGAAGACGGCGACCGAGCCCTGGCGCGACTGCGACGTGAAGACCGAAGGGCCCGCCGTCCACGACACCCAGGCCGCGTTCATGAAGAACTGGGAGACGGTCACCGGCAAGAAGCTCACTGCCGACGAGCGCATCAAGCTGCTGCCACCCATCACCCCCAACCTCGACGGGGCCCAGGTGCGGGTGGTTCAGCATCGGCCGGACCAGGAAGGCGACAACAACGTCAAGGAGCTCTACCTGCAGGCGATCAACACCGCCCAGAAGAGCGTGACGATCGAGAACGCTTACTTCCTTCCTCCGAAGGAGCTGCACGACGCGCTGATCAAGGCAGCCCGCCGCGGCGTGGACGTCAAGGTGATGACCAACAGCCGCGCCTCGAACGACACCGGGGTGGTCAGCGACGCCGCCCGCTATTTCTACGACGACCTGATCAAGGCCGGGGTGAAGATCTACGAGAAGCAGGGCGGCACGTTGCACGCGAAGACCGCGACGTTCGACGGCGCCTACAGCATCGTCGGGTCGGCCAACATGAACGGCAGGTCCGACGGGCGCGACTCCGAGGACGTGCTGGCGATTCGCGACAACAAGACCGCGGGGCAGATCGAGGCGCGCTTCGCCGGCGGCATCGGCAACACCAAGCAGGTGACAGCCGCAGAGCTGAAGCACGAGGGCTTCTTCAAGAACCTCGAGCAGTGGGCCTGCTCCACCCTCTCCTGGACGATGTGATGGAGCCTTCCTACGAGGAGCAGCTCGACGAGGCGCTGGGCGAGGCAATGGCCCTTCGCAAGGGCGGAGACTCCCCCGGAGCGGTGAAGAAGCTCGAAGGGGTCCCGATGGCGGTGAAGATGTTCGGCACCTGGCACTACGCGCGCGGCACCCTGGCGCTCGAGCAGGGCGACCTGAAGCTGGCGGTGAAGGAGTTCGAGGCCGCGGTGCAGGCCGAGCCCGCCGTGCCGGAGTTCCGCGCCAACCTCGGCGCCGCGCTGCTGGAGAAGGTGAAGCAGGGCGACAAGCTCAGCCTCCCCCGCGTGCTCAAGCTGCTGCAGGAAGCGGTGAACGAGGAGCCGAAGCTGCCCCACGTGCACACGAACTATGGCGTCGCCAAGCTCGTCGGCGGAGACGCTGCGGGGGCGCTGGCGGCGTTCGACCGCGCGCTGGCGCTGGATCCGAAACACAAGCCGTCGCTGTACAACCGCGCCGGGGCGCTCGACGGGCTTGGCAAGCTCGCCGAGGCCGTCGCGGCGCTCGACAAGCTGCTCAAGCTCGACCCGAAGTACCAGCCGGCGATCGAGGCCCGGGCGCGGGTCGCAGCGAAGCTCAAGGGCTGACGCGGTCTCGTCGGTCTCAGGCGAGCCGGCGGCCGCGCGAGACCACCTTGACCAGACCGATCAGCAAGCAGGCCCCGAGCAAGGCGACGCCAAAGCTCGCGAGGAAGCCGTTGTTGCCCACGGAGTCGCCAAAGAAGTTACGGGTGATGAACCCGCCGAGGACGGCGCCGACGACGCCGAAGACGATGTTGAGGAACCCTCCCTGCCGGGAGTTGGTGCCCATCAGCATCGAGCCGACCCAACCGGCGAGCGCTCCGACGATGATCCACATGATGATTCCGTAGCTGGGGTTCATGGGTCCTTCCTTTGAAGAGGGTTGAACGACCTGCGCCTTCGCTTGAGCAACCCAGGTGCCAGCGCCACGGCTCTTCAACTCGGCGGTTTCTCAGCGAGGCCCGAGCGGCTTCACGAGGCATTTCGCCACGCTTGCTGCGCGCAGGTATCTGCCGGGTTCGCGCTTAGGGGCCCTTGCGATCTCCGGCAGCCGGTGGTGCAGCCAGAGGTCCACCACCTCGCCTTGATGGGTCGTGCCGTCGACGGTGTGCCATCTCATCGCCGAGCGCTGGCGCTCGCAGTTGCGCGCCCCGTCGCAGCGCGGCACGTCGAAGAAGGTAAGGCCGAGGGAGTCGATCACCTTGGTGAGCGGGGTGAGCTCGTCTGGGCTGTTTTGGTGGTCCGCATTCCGGTCGGCCCACAGCTTCAGGGAGGCGAAGTCCGGGTCGCGCGCGTCGATGACGCCGTCGTGGTTGGCGTCGAGCGCGCCGAGCGCCTCGAAGCCGTCGCGGGCGGTGCGGCCGTCGGGGAGCACCGTGTCGGACCCGAGCAGCTCGTCGCTGGAGATCTTCCCGTCCGCGTTGAGGTCGCGGACGAGCCAGGGCGTCCGTTCGCTCGGCCAGCCCCCGGTGAAGTCGACCGGCCGGCCGTCGAAGACCGCGACCAGGGGGGTGCCGCCGCACAGCGGCTCGTAGCCATTCTCCTCCTGCGCGCAGTAGTTCCGGACATAGCGCTGCTGGGCCGCGGTCAGCTTCTTGAACCAGGCCGCCCGGGCCTGCGTGCCGCCGGGCGCCACCAGCGATGGCGGAGGGGGGATGTGGAGCGGCCCAATCCCCCCCGCCCGCCAAGGCGCGCCTGCGAAGGCGTTGAGCGCGATCAGGCACAGGGCAGCCATCACGGGTTGTCTCACCGGGCTTTGAACGCGCGGCCCGCAGGCAGGATCTGACCCCGGGGGGCGGCCACCGCCTTAGCCCTTCTTTTTCTCCTTCTCGTCGTACGGCTTCATCAACAGCCGCGCGACCGGCCGCCCTGCCCCGAGGTGCTCGGCGACGATCTCCTTCACGTCGTCCTTCGTCACCCCGCCGTACCAGACGCCCTCGGGGTAGACGACGACCGTACAGCCGCGCTCACAGGCGTCGAGGCAGCCGGACTTGTTGATTCGGATCTTGTCCTTGATGCCCGCCGCCTCGAGCTCCTTCTTGAAGGCCAGCGGGAGCTCTTCCGAGCCCTTCGCGGAGCAGCTCCCCTTCGGGTTGCTCTGCTCGCGGAGGTTGGTGCAGACGAAGACGTGCTTCACAAAAGGCGGGGGCATGGCGCTTTTCTACTCGGCGCCTGTTGCTGTTGGTGCGGAATCCGCAAAACCGCTTCCCGCCCCGGAAAATCGGCTCAGGATCCGCCTTTTGCTTGGGAAAGCTGATCAGGTTTGTTTACGTACTTTCAGCAACTAACGCACCCCCGCGCCACCGAATGACATGAAAACACATGCATGGTCATTTTCTCCCTCAGGCACCTCGAAAAGGAGGGGAATGTAGGTTCAGGTGATCCCGGATAGATCCGGGGCCGATTTGGAGCCTCCAGACCCCTCTTGACCTTTTCCGAAAATGCCCAGCAGGCCCTAAATGTGGGGGATTGGACAAGAATTTGACACTAGCTGTGGTGGATTTAGTGTTGACACCCAGATGTTGCCAACGGTACAAGGCGCCCCTTCAAAGCAGGGGGCACGCAGCACCAACCTGGGGGTCAGGAAGTGAACCCAGGTGCTAAAAAACCTACCTTTCGCACTTTATCCTCCCTCCGGGCAGCGCCTCGAGGGTCACGACAGTCTTCGCCTCACACCCACACCGGCAGTCAATCTGGAGAAGAGACAATGGAGAAAGAGCTGGCCCCCAGGCAAATGACGGTTTCCAAGGCCCCCAAGGCGTCGCCGAAGAAGGCGCGCGGAGGCGGCCTGGCGGTCAAGCGCTACTTCACGACCCCCGGGGTGGACCCGGCGGACGAGATTGCGTGGGAGCTCCGCGCGGCGGGGATCCAGGGCGAAGATGGCAAGGTGGTGTTCGAGCAGAAGGGCATCGAGGTGCCCAAGTCCTGGTCGATGCTGGCGACCAACGTCGTCGCCTCGAAGTACTTCCGCGGCACCCCGGGCACCCCGGAGCGCGAGTCTTCGGTGCGCAAGCTGGTCTCGCGCGTGGTCGACACCATCACCCGCTGGGGTGAGCAGGGCGGCTACTTCGCGGCCGACGCAGACAAGCTGTCCTTCCACGCCGAGCTGACCCACCTGCTGCTGCGGCAGAAGGTCGCCTTCAACTCTCCCGTCTGGTTCAACGTCGGGGTCGAGGAGCACCCGCAGTGCAGCGCCTGCTTCATCAACTCCGTCGAAGACTCGATGGACTCGATCCTCACCCTCGCCAAGACCGAGGGCATGCTCTTCAAGTACGGCTCCGGCACTGGCAGCAACCTCTCGTCGATTCGTTCGTCGCGCGAGCTGCTCGCCGGCGGCGGCACCGCGTCGGGCCCGGTCAGCTTCATGAAGGGCTTCGATGCCTTCGCCGGCGTGATCAAGTCGGGCGGCAAGACCCGCCGCGCCGCGAAGATGGTGATCCTCAACGTCGCCCACCCCGACGTGATGGACTTCATCCGCTGCAAGTCCACCGAGGAGAAGAAGGCGTGGGCGCTGATTCAGGCCGGCTACGACTCGTCGTTCAACGGCGCCGCGTACTCGTCGATCTTCTTCCAGAACTCGAACAACTCGGTGCGCGTCACCGACGAGTTCATGAAGGCCGTCGAGGGCGACAAGTCCTGGACCACCCACGCGGTCAAAGACGGCCGCGTGATGGACACCTACCGGGCGCGCGACATCTTCCGCGAGATCGCCGAGGCGACCCACCTCTGCGGTGACCCGGGCCTGCAGTTCGACACCACGATCAACACCTGGCACACGTGTGCCGGCACCGCGCGCATCAACGCGTCCAACCCCTGCAGCGAGTACATGTTCCTCGACGACACCGCCTGCAACCTGGCGTCGCTGAACCTGCTGCACTTCCGCACCATCGACGGCGAGTTCGACGTCGAGGCGTTCAAGCACGCGGTGGACGTCACCCTGCTCGCCCAGGAAGTCGTCGTCGGCTTCTCCAAGTACCCGACCCCGAAGATCACCCAGAACTCACACGACTACCGCCCGCTCGGCCTTGGCTACGCCAACCTCGGCGCGCTGCTGATGGCCACCGGGCTGCCGTACGACTCCGACGAGGGCCGCAACTACGCCGGCGCCGTCACCTCGCTGATGGGCGGCCAGGCGTACCTGCAGTCGGCGCGCATCGCCGAGCGCATGGGCTCCTTCACCGGCTACATCGGCAACGAGCAGCCGATGCTCGGTGTCATCCGCCGGCACCGCAAGGCCGCCTACCAGCTGCACGACCACGGCGTGGGCACCTCGTTGTGGGAAGCGCAGAAGAACGTCTGGGACGAGACCCTCGTCGCGGGCGAGCAGCACGGCTTCCGCAACAGCCAGGTGACCGTCCTCGCGCCCACCGGCACCATCGGCTTCATGATGGACTGCGACACCACCGGCATCGAGCCGGACATCGCGCTGATCAAGTACAAGAAGCTGGTCGGCGGTGGCGTGCTGAAGATCGTGAACCAGACGGTGCCCCCCGCGCTCACCAAGCTCGGCTACTCGGCCGCGGAGTCCGAGGCGATCGTCAACTACCTCGACAAGAACGAGACGATCGAAGGCGCCCCGGGCCTGAAGAACGAGCACCTGCCGGTCTCCGACTGCGCCTTCAAGCCGTCGAAGGGCACCCGCACCATCAGCTACCTGGGTCACCTGAAGATGATGGGCTCCTGCCAGCCTTTCCTCTCCGGCGCGATCTCGAAGACGGTCAACCTCCCCACCGAGGCCACCGTCGAGGACATCGAAGAGGCGTACCTCGAGGCCTGGCGGCTCGGTCTGAAGGCGGTCGCCGTCTACCGCGACGGGTGCAAGCGCAGCCAGCCGCTGAACACCTCGAAGAGCGAGGTGAAGGCGGAAGCGGTCACGGTGATCGAACGGATCGCCCGCCGCCGCCTGCCCGACGAGCGCAAGGCGATCACCCACAAGTTCTCGATCGGCGGCCACGAGGGTTACCTCACCGTCGGGATGTACGAGGACGGCACCCCGGGTGAGCTGTTCATCACCATGGCGAAGGAAGGCAGCACCGTCTCCGGGCTGATGGACTCGTTCGCCACCGCGATCTCGCTGTCCTTCCAATACGGCGTGCCGCTGCAGGTGCTGGTCAACAAGTTCAGCCACATGCGCTTCGAGCCGTCGGGCTTCACCGGCAATCCCAATCTGCCGATCGCCAAGTCGATCACCGACTACATCTTCCGGTGGCTGGCGCAGAAGTTCCTGCCGACCGAGGTCGAGCAGACCGAAGGGGAGGCCGCGGTCGAGGTCGCCGCGATGAAGGAGCCGCTCGCGTCGCCGCCCCCGGTGGGCTCGCGGCAGGCGTTCTTGAATCAGGCCGACGCTCCGCCGTGCCACGTCTGCGGCACGATCACCGTGCGCAACGGTGCTTGCTACAAGTGCCACAACTGCGGCGCGACCAGCGGGTGCAGCTGAAGGTCAGTCTTTAGGAGTGGCCGACGGAGGGACGCAGTCACACGGTCTGGACGGGGCAATGCTTTTGAACAAGCGCCCTGTCACTCCACGAGATCTCCAGGGAGGGGTGAAGACGGCTCCGGGGAAACCCGGGGCCGTTTTCTTGTGGGCCCAGCTACTTCTTTGCGCCGGAGCCGGCGTCGGCGGAATCGAGCGACGCCTTGAGCGCCAGCGCGTTGGCGTTGCCCGGGTCGACCTCGAGCACCTGCGCCAGCAGGTTCTTCGCCCGGGGGAGATCGTCGCCCTGCGCCGCAGTGTGGGCCAGCTGGAGCGGGGTCTCGACGTAGCGGCGGAACACCGGCGCGGTCAGCTTGCCGGGCGTCCCCGGGGAGATCTTCCGGTCCCACTCGAAGAACGCCTTCGCCTCCGTTGGGGTGAGACGGTCCGCGCGGGGCAGCAGGAACTCGTACTCCACCAGCATCGGGTAGATCGCCTTGCACCGCTCCGGGTCGATCTTCGCGCCCTGGCGAGCGGTCTCGGTCGCCTTGCGGAGATCGCCGGCGAGGAAATACAGCTTCGCCAGCTCCGAGGGCGGCGGTCCCTTCTTCAGCTCCTTCAGCTCCGCCTCGGTGGGGGCCGTCCTGGGCGCGGCGGTCGTCAGCAGCAACAGCAGCAGGGAGATCATGGTCAGTACGCGTTCTTCGAGAGAAAGCCGCCGAGCGCGGTGCGGATGAGGATCTTCAGGTCCAGCATCAGCGACCAGTTCTCGATGTAATAGAGGTCGAACTCGATTCGTTTCTGGATCGACGTCTGGCCGCGCAGCCCATTCACCTGCGCCCAGCCGGTGATCCCCGACTTCACCAGGTGCCGCAGGTGGTAGCGGGGGATCTGCTTCTTGAACTCCTCGATGTAGACCGGGCGCTCTGGCCGCGGCCCGACCAGGCTCATCTCGCCCTTGAGGACGTTGAAGAACTGGGGGAGCTCGTCGAGCGACGACTGGCGCAGCAGCCTGCCGATCGCGGTGCGGCGGGGATCATCCGGGGTCGCCATCGCCTCGCTCTGGGCGTCGGTCTTCATCGTGCGGAACTTGAGCATCTGGAAGGTGCGGCCATCCATGCCCATCCGTTCCTGGCTGAAGAGCACCGGCCCCTTGCTCGTCAGCTTCACCAGCAGGCTCACCAGCAGCATCAGCGGCAGCGCCAGCACCAGCGCGGTGATCGACAGCAGCAGGTCGAAGGCGCGCTTGGCGATCAGGTTCCAGCCCTCGAGCGGCCCGCCCTGGAGGCTGATGATCGGCAGCCCGCCGAACTCCTCGAGGCCGCCGCGCAGGGTGATGTACTGGTAGAGGTCGGGCACCACCTTGACGTCGACGGTGCGCAGCGCGAGGCGCTCCATCAGCTCCTTCATCGCCGACGACTCCTCGATTGGCAGGGCGATGATTACCTGGTCGACCGGGCTGGCATCGAGGACCTTCTCCACGTCCTCGATCATCCCCACCACCTTCGCGCCCTTGACGTCGGTGCCGAGCTTCGCCGCCTTGCGGGTCAGCACCCCGGTCACCCGGAAGCCGAGCTCGCGGTGGGAATCGATCGTCTCGATCACCCGCTGCCCCAGCTCCCCCGCGCCGACGACGAGAATCGACTTCAGGTTGTAGCCGCGCCGGCGCAGCTCGTTGAAGAGGACGCGGAAGGCGACCCGCACCGTCGAGACGCCGACGAAGGCGTAGCCGACGAAGAGGAGGATCGTCGCCCGGGAGTAGCGCTCGCGGAAGAAGTACGTCACCCCGACGAGGATCAGGGTGGCGAAGACCGTCGCCTTGAAGATCTCGAACACCTCGGCGATGTGCGAGCGCGACCGGTTGGTGGTGTAGAGGTTCGACTGCCGGAAGGTGACCGGGAAGATCACCAGCACCAGCAGCAGGGAGCTCAAGGTGGCGTCGAGCTCGGGAATCGACTCGTGGGGAAGCCCGGAGAAGAACCGGGTCCAGTAGGCCAGCGCGAAGGCGGCGATCAGGACGAGGACGTCGGCGCTGAGCTTGATCGAGTTATAGAAGCGCTGAAACCGGTTGAACACCTTGGCTCCTTGCTAGCACACCCTGCCCGCCTCGCTCTCGTGCTGGTCGCCGTCGGCGCGGCCCCCTGGGTGCTTGGCTTGAGCAACCCGATCCAGGACGTCGACCCCGCGCAGTACGCCGACGTCGCCCGCCACATCGCCGAGCACGGCGGCTGGCTCGACCTGCGCGACTCCTTCGGCCCCTTCGTCAACAAGCCGCCGCTGTCGATCTGGGCCGAGGCGGTGGCGATCAAGGCCCTGGGCCCCACCTCCGCCGCGGCCCGCCTGCCGGCGCTGCTCTTCGCGCTGCTCGCCGTCTGGGCCACCTTCGCCCTCGGCCGCGCGCTGCTCGACTCCACCCGGGGGCTGCTGGCCGCTTCCCTCTTCGCCTCGTCGGTGGCGCTGCAGTTGATGATCACCGACCCGAAGGTGGACCTGGCGCTCACCGCGATGGCGACGCTCTCGCTCTGGGCCTTCGTCGAGGGGCGCACCCGGCCGGCGTTCCTCTGGCTCGGCTGGCTCTTCACCGCGCTGGCGGTGCTCTCCAAGGGGCCGCTGGGGCTGGCACTGGCGGGGATGGCGATCGGCCCCGAGGCGATCCGGCACCGCTGGGGTTCGACCGACCGGGGTTTGTTCTGGCAGCGGATCACCGGGCTCAAGCCGGCGAGGGGGCTGCTGATCGTCGCCGCGATCTCCGCCCCTTACTATTGGAGCGTCTACCAGCGCGACGGCGCCGCCGGAGCCGGGTTCGTCCTCTGGCGCCAGAACTTCGGCCGCCTCATCGGCCAGTCCGGCTACCGCAACGACACCACCGCGGGGTTCTTCCTCCACACCGCGCTCTGGGCGTTCTTGCCGTTCACCCCGCTGTTGCTCGCCGCGGGAGTCTGTCGGGCGCGGGCCTGGTGGGCGACCCGCCGCCTCCCGCCCGAGCCACGCCGGATTCTGACGTGGGGCTTCGTCCTCCCGTTCGCCGTCTTCTCCCTGTCCGACTACAAGCTCCCGCAGTACATCTTCTGTCTGGCTCCACTGGGAGCGCTGATCTGTGCTGAGGCGCTCACCGGCTGGACCGACGCCGCGGTGCGCCGGGCCCGGCTGGGGCTGCTGGCGATCGGCCTGGGCACGGCGGGGGTGGTCGGCTGGCTGGTGCTCGATTGCTTCCCCGCGCCTGGCGGCTGGGCATGGATTCCAGTCGCGATCGCGGTGCCGGTCGCAGCGCACCTGCTCGGTGCGCGCTTGCCGCCGCCGTGGGCAGTGGCGGCCGCCGCGGTGGCTTCGACCGCTGTCTTCCACCTCGCCTTTGCCGGGCAAATCTTCCCCCGTCTGGTCAGCCTTCAGGCCGGAGCGGCCCTCGCCGCCCGCGCCCGCGCCGAGGATCCTCAAGGGAAGGTGCTGCCCTACCTCGGGGTGGATCCAACCTTCGCGGTCTCGTACTACGGCGGCGTGCCCGCGGTGCCGATGGGGCTGGACGAGGTGAAGGCGCGCGCCCTGCGCATCGCGGTGGTCAACCATGGCGCCTGGCCCGACTTCGCCGGAGCGGGGTTGACGGCCGAGGTGGCTGCCAGCTTCTCCGACTACCCCACCAGCCGGCCGAAGCTGAACTTCCTCCGCGAGGCCACCCGGCCCTCGGTGCTCCAGACCCTCGACCTCGTCCGCATCAGGGCGCAGTGACACCGAGCGCCGCGAGCTCGGCGCG
>JAYVRT010001064.1:0-3045 GCA_043776025.1 Archangiaceae bacterium
AGGTGCTCGGAAAGACGATCAGCAAGACCCACGGCGATCTCGACGACTTCGTGCTGATGCGGGGCGACGGAATCCCGCTCTACAACTTCGGCTGCGTGGTCGACGATCACCTGATGGAGATCGATCTGGTCGGCCGCGGCCAGGAGCACATCAACTCCACCCTGCCCCAGCTGATGCTCTACGAGGCGCTCGGCTGGAAGCCGCCGAAGTTCGCCCACTTCCCGCTGATCCTCGGGCCAGATCGCGAGAAGCTCTCGAAGCGCAAGCACCCTGAAGCCGACGTGATGGCGCACAAGCAGAACGGGATCTTGCCGCACGCGCTGCTGAACTTCGTGGTGCGCCTGGGCTGGAGCCACGGCAACGACGAGCTGTTCACCCGCGAGCAGCTGATCGAGTACTTCAGCTTCGCTCACGTGGGGCACAGCTCGGGGGTGTGGAACCCGGAGAAGCTGCTCTCGGTGTCGGCGCACTGGATCAAGAACACGCCGCCGGCCGAGCTCGCCCGGCACGCCCTGCCCTTCTTCGCCGACGCGGGAATCACCGAGGCGAAGGACGACGCGAAGCTGGTTCGGGCGGTCACCGCGCTCAAGGAGCGCGCCAACACCCTGGTGGAGCTCGCCGGTAAAGCGAAGATGTTCTACGGCCACGGCGTCACCGTCGACCCGGCGGCTTCGGCAAAGCACCTGACCGCCGACGGCAAGGCGGCGCTGGCGCAGGTCCGCCAGGTGCTCGAGGGCACCGAGTGGAACGTGCCGGCGCTGGACGCGGTGGTGAAGACGGTGAGCGAGGCGATGAAGGTCGGCATGGGCAAGGTCGCCCAGCCGGTGCGGGTGGCTGTCACTGGCAACACGGTGAGCCCCGGCATCGGAGAGACGCTCGAGCTGATTGGCCGCGCGGAGTCGCTCTCGCGCATCGACGCGGCGCTCAAGGCCTGAGTGCTCACAAAGCTTCGCCTCTACCTTCGGGAGCTCAACAACGAGCCGACGGTGATCGTCTGCGCCAGCAGCGCGCTGTTGGTGATCTCGCACTACCAGGCGGGCACCGGCTACTTCCGCAACGTCTTCGGAGCGACCTACGACGCCCACCCCGCGGTCGGAGCGCTCGCTCACTTCTACTGGTTCGGCGCGAGCTTCTTTCTCTACCTGGTGATGCCGCTGCTGATCTCGCTCGCCACCCGCGGCAGCTTTCACCGGAAGTACGGCCTGGGTCTGGGCGACTGGAAGGCGGGCTTCGGAATCTCGGCGCTGCTGTTGGTGGTGATGATCCCCGCGACCTGGGTCGCCTCGAAGATGCCGAGCTTCGAGGGGATGTATCCGCTCGCAGGGCGGACGGCGTACACGCTCCACACGCCCGCCGGCGGCGACGTCGTCAGCTGGAAGCTCTTCGTGCTCTACGAGCTCGGCTACGTCGCGTACTTCGTCGGCTGGGAGTTCTTCTTCCGCGGGTGGATGCTCAACGGGCTGTTGCCGCGGTTGGGGCGGGCGGGCGCGCTGCTGCTGCCGGTCGCTCCGTTCGCGGTGATGCACCTGGGCAAACCGGAACCGGAAGCCCTCGGCTCGGTCGTCGCCGGGCTGGCGCTGGGGATCCTCGCGCTGCGCACCCGGAGCTTCTGGTACGGGGCCGCGCTCCACGCCATCGTCGCGGTGTGGATGGACTGGCTCTCCTCGAAGGGCGCCCTGCTCAAGTGAGCGCGACGCCGATGGACTTCGCCGTCAGCGCGTGGCTACCTTCGCCGTCCATGAAGGTGGCGTGGCTCGCAGCGACATTGGCGTTCGGAACGGCCTGGGCCGGCGATCCCGGCGTGCTCCCCGACTCGGCCCATAAGGTGGCGGAGAACCGCTACAAGGCGATCGGCGACTGGGACTCGGTGCTCAAGTTCTACAAGACCGCCCTGCCCAGCAGTCAGTATCCGCGCAAGCCGATCGTGAATCAGCCGGGGATCAAGGCCCAGCACATCGCCAACCCCAGCGGCAAAGGAGGCTGGGAAGGGCTCAACATCTACGAAACCAACGACGAGGTGCGCATCTATGTTGTCGTTGCGCCTGACTCTGGTAAGAAAAAGAAGACCAAGTAGTCCTTGGGGAATCGTCCAACGGCAGGACTCCAGACTCTGACTCTGGCTATCTAGGTTCGAATCCTAGTTCCCCAGCACGCTGTGCCGTAGTTTAGCGGAGTTACGGTGCGGTGGAGTGCAGTGGTGCGCGCTCGATTACGTACCAGTTACGTACTGTCGAGGGTGGTGACTCCTTCCCTCGGGCTTGGTTCTCCGTGCTGTCTACCGGCGTCTTGGGGGTCTATAGGTTGGCGTCTTGGAGGCCGGGTCCGGAGCACCCGAACTCGCCACTCCGGGAGCGTGGGGGAGAAATGAAGCTGGTCGAGTTCCGGGTTCAGATGTTCAAGGGCGTGATCGACTCTGGGCCGGTGAAGATTGAGCCGCTCACCGTGATCGTCGGCAAGAACGAGAGCGGCAAGACGACGCTGCTCAAGGCGCTCCACAAGCTGAATCCGGCGACGCCGGAGCCTTACCAGATCGAAAGAGAGTGGCCGCGTGGCCGACGCAAAGACCGCCGAGCCGAGCAGGTCGTGTGCTGCGCTAAGTTCGAGCTGACCGACGAGGAGCAGACCAGGCTTGATGAACTCGTGGAGCCGAAGTCGAAGATTCCGTCTGTGGAAGTCACTCGGGACTACGGTGGGCGGCTCGAAGTCGTGTTTCCCGACGGTGTGATTCCGGACAAGCTGCACCCGAATGAAGTCGACCGGCTGTGCGACTTGCTTCCGGCGGCTCCCAAAGAGGTGAGCGGCCCCTTCCGCACCGCCGCCGAGAAGTGCCGTGCCGAGGTTCGTCGCGTCGTCGCTGAGGGCAGACTCTCGGAACTCGGGGCGCTGCACGCAGAACTTGGAACCAGCCTCCAGGGCGCTGTGAGCGCCGACCCACAGTTCCAGCCACACGACCAAGCGTTCAATGTCCAGCTCAAGACGAAGCTTCAGGAACTGGTTCAGAAAGTTCCTACGGTTCCCTCGATGCGCAAACAGGCGCACGAATAC
>JAYVRT010001065.1:0-3043 GCA_043776025.1 Archangiaceae bacterium
CCGCCGGAGAAGTAGCCCGCCCACGCGGCTGCGGCCTGGAACTCTCCCGGCACCTCTTCGCGACCGACCTCGAGCAGCACCGAGCCCCACTTGGTCGCGGTGAGGCATTGCTCGTACTTCACCTGGGAGTAGCTCTTGAGCGCGTGGCGCCCGCTGACGTGGCCGATCTCATGGGCGAGGACGCCGGCCAGCTGCGCCTCGTTGTCGATCAACTTCAGCAACCCGGTGGTGACGTAGATGTAGCCGCCGGGCGCGGAGAAGGCGTTCACCGTGGGGCTGTCCATCACCCCGAAGGTCCAGACGATCTCCGGCCGCGCCGAGTAGGCGGCGAGGTTGCGGCCGACCTGGCTCAGGTAGGCGTTGAGGTCGTTTCTTTCCGAGTCGGGCAGCGTCACCTTCCCCGGCGTCTTCGCCGACTCGGCGAGGGTGGTGAGGTTCTTCTCGCCCAGCCCGTCGATGAAGAAGTGCGCCTTGTACTTCGCGGTGAGGCCGACGGCGATCGCCCCTCCGATGGCCCGCTCTTCGCCCAGCGGGACGGTCTGGGTGTCGAGCCCGGCGCACTGGCGCTTCGCTTTGTCGTCGCCATGACTCGCCGCCTGGGTGGTGCGGATCGCCGTGTTGCCACCCGCGCGCACCGCGCCCTCGACGTCGCCCCGGGCGAGTGCGTTGAGCGCCGCGCAGCCGCTGGCCCCCTGCGCGAGCACCGCCAGCCACAGCAGCCGCTTCAAGGCGCACCCCCCGGGAGCCCGGCCGATTTCAGGTGCTCGCTGATCAGCTTCGGGGTGCCTTTGTTCTTGTTGTGCTCCTCGAGGTAGATGATCTCCGCCGCGGCCTCGGTGGCGTCGGGGCCCTTCTCCCTGGCATAGGCGAGCGCGGCCGGGGTCAGCGCCTTGGTCGCCGCGCCGGAGCTCGCCACCGCCTGCGCGGAGATCGCCTTGCCGTCGCCGGTGAGGTGCTCCTCCGACGGCTTGTTCGGGGTGAGGTTCGCCTGGAGCACGTAGCCTTCCTTGCCGCCGACCACCACCTTGTGCAGCGTCTTCTCCTTGGGGTCGGAACCCTTCCAGGTGACCTCCGTGCCCGGCTGGAGCGTCTGCACCACCTTCGAGCCGAAGCTGGCCTCCTTCAGCTGCCTGGTGTCCTTGGACTTGATGAACAGCACTCGATCCGCCCAGCCCGCTCCGGAGATCCCCAGCGCCGCCAGCGCGGCCCAACCGATGAGTCGTTTCACGATCGGTGCTCCTCCTTAATTATCCAGCTCAGAGATGCCGTCCCAGGTGGGCAGCGGCGGGTGGGCGATGTACTCGGTGCAAAGCTTGAGCAGCCGCTGCGAGGGGCCGTCGCCCGGGTCGAGCTCGAGCGCCTGCACCAGCCGCTTGCTCGCCTCGGGAAACTTCCGGGCGCGGTAGACCAGCAGCGCCTGGCCGTAGAGCTCGACGACCTTTGCCTTGTCGAAGGGGAGCTCGCCCCGCATCCCGAGCAGCTCGTAGACGGTGGTGGGAGTCTGCCGGCCGGTGACGCGCACGGTGTCGAGCTCGCGGGTCTCGACCTGGTCCCGCACCGCCGCGTAGGTGCCGGGGCCGATCATGATCAACGTCCCGAAGGCCTTGTTCGCGCCCTCGAGGCGGGAAGCGAGGTTCATCCCGTCGCCGAGCGCGGTGTAGTCGAAGAGCTGATCGCTGCCGATGTTGCCCACGAGCATCACCTCGGAGTTGAGCCCGATGCGGGTGTAGACATCGGGCAGCCCCTCGCGGCGAAAGTCGTCGCGGAGCCGGCCGATCGCCTTCTGCACGTTGAGCGCGGCGCGGCAAGCCCGCAGGGGGTGGTCCTTGTAGGCGACCGGCGCGCCGAACAGCGCCACCACCGCGTCGCCGATGTACTTGTCGATGCATGCGCCCTGCTCGGTGATGACCGGGGTCACCGTCGAGAGGTAGCGGTTGAGCAGCACCATCAACTGCTTCGGGTCGGCTTTGAACTTCTCGGAGAAGGTCGAGAAGCCTTTGATGTCGGAGAAGAAGGCGGTGATGTTGATGTTGTCGCCGTCGAGCTTGGGCAGCACCTTGCTCTCGATCATCTGCTCGACGAGGTCGGCCTCCATGAAGTTGGAGAACTGGGCCTTCATCCTCTCGCGGTCTTTGCGGGCGAAGACGCGCTCCCAGGTGGTGGCGAAGATCGAGCTCAGCGTCCCCGCGAGGCCGGGCAGGGCCGAGAGGATGTGAATCTTGGTCGCGACGAGGAAGCCGCCGGTGATGAGGAAGAAGCCGACGTAGAGGATCACCGGCCAGCCGATGTCGACGAAGGTGTTGCGGACCACCAGCACCAGCGACGCCGAGAAGAAAGCGATCATGAAGGTGAACAGCAGCGAGACCCAGAACGGCGCGCGGAGGATGAAGCGCCCGTCGAGCAGGTTTTGGAGGATCGCCGCCTGCTTCACCACCCCGGGGGTCGCGGTGTCGAGCGGGGTGGCCTTGCTGTCACCGGTGGCGGTGGCGAAGCCGGCGATGAAGACGTACTTGTCCTTGAACTTCTCCGCGCCCCCCGGCGTGCCGGTGGAGTAGCGCAGCACGTCGACCACCGGGATCGTGTCGTAGCGCTGGTAGAGGCTGCCGCCGTAGTCGATCTCCACGTCGCCCTCGGGGTTGATCGGGATCTGGTGGGTGCCAAGCTTGAGCATCCCCGGGGTGATCTCCACCTTGTCCGCGCCGAAGGCGTCGGCGGCGACGGCGATCGGCAGAGTGACGTAGTTGTTGACCCCGTCGGTGTAGGCGAAGCGGGTGATGCGCATCTTCCCGTCCTCATCCGGTTCGTGGGTGACGGTGCCGAAGCCAGCGACGACGTCGAGGACCTGCTCGATGGCGATCATCGGGTGGGGCGCGCCCATCTTCTCCAGGTCCTCGTCGGTGAAGCCGATCGGCTTCTCGAAGGTGGGGATCTCCAGCCCGCCGGTTACCTCGACCGGAAAGGCGTAGGCGGCGGCGGCGCGCTTCTTCAGCTCTTCGATCTTCTCCTTCTGCAGCTTCGCCGCCTGCTCCGGCGTCGGTTCCTC
>JAYVRT010001066.1:0-10293 GCA_043776025.1 Archangiaceae bacterium
CCTTCGCGCCGAGGCGCGCGACTTCCGCGGGCAGCAGCGTCGCCGGGCCGCAGAGCACGACCTCGGCGCCCAGCGTGCGAAGGCAATACAGGTTGCTGCGCGCGACGCGGCTGTGGAGCACGTCGCCGACGATCGCCACCCGCTTGCCGGTGAGCGAGCCCCAGCGGCGCTTCAAGGTGAAGGCGTCGAGCAGGCCCTGCGAAGGGTGCTCGTGCTGGCCGTCGCCGGCGTTGATCACCGCGCACTTCACCGCCTTCGCCACCAGCTCGGCCGCGCCGGAGCTCGGGTGGCGGACGATCAGCACCGCCGGACCCATCGCGGCGAGGTTGCGCACGGTGTCGAGCAGCGACTCGCCCTTCGACGCCGACGAGCCCGCCACCGTCCAGTTGAGGACGTGGGCCCCGAGCGCGGCCGCGGCGATCTCGAACGAGGACCGGGTGCGGGTCGAGGGCTCGAAGAAGAGGTTGGCGACGACCTTGCCCGACAGGCGCCGTTCGACCGCCCGGCCTTCTCGAAACGCCTCGGCCCGAGAGAGGAGCGCCTCGATCTCGATGCGAGGCAGGCCTTCGATCGCGAGCAGGTGGCGCATTTACAGCAGCGGGATGATCCCTTCTTTGACGACCTTGAACTTCACGTACTTGACCTTCGAGGTGGGCTTGAGCTTCACCTTGCGTTGGTACTCGACGGCGATCCGAATCGTCTTGCGCACCTCGTCGCGGGTGATCGAGACGTTCTCCCGCTTCATCCCGATGCCCGGGACGTCTTCCTTGATCGTCCCGTAGCCGTCGTCCTCTTCGTGGACACCGAGGGTCGAGGCGTTGCATTTGCTGAGGATGATCCCGGTGAGCGTCTCATCGTCCTTGCGGTTCGACTCGTTGTAGGCGCCCTTGACCGCGTCGGTGACGTCGAGGTTGTCGAGGTAGACGCCGCTGAAGGTGACGATCCACCAAATCCCGTAGACGACCGCGCCGACGACCACCACTGCGATGAGGTTGGTTTTTCCAGAGGGGCGCACGGGTCCTCAGCTACCAACTGGCTCGGGGAAGCGTCAAGGATTCCCGGCCGCGGCGCGGGGCGGCTCGGCGCCGCACATCGTCACCGGGAGGAAGAAGCGATCGGTGCGGATCCCGCTGCCTTCGAACGGCTGGGAGAAGAGGCCGGCATGGCCCCAGCTGAACCAGATCACCATCGCCTTTCCCTTGATGTTCCCAAAGGGGACGAACTCGACGTGGTCGCGGCCGCCCGGGCCGCCGAGTCCGAAGCGGCTGTCTTCGCTGTTGTCCCGGTTGTCGCCCATGACGAAGACCGCATTGGGGGGCACCTTCACCGGGTTGTGGTCGAAGGGCGTCGAGCCGTTGAGGCCGTGCATCGTGAAGTGGGGAACGCCGTCGAGGGTCTCCCGGGAGAGCGCGGAGTCGATCGGCTTCCATACGCCGCCGCCGCGATCGTCCCAGGACTCGTAGGGCTCGGCCTCGGTCTTCAGGTCGATCGGAGTCCCGTTGATCTTCAGCGCCCGGCCCTCGACCTCGATGGTGTCGCCGGGCACGCCGATGACGCGCTTGATGAAGTCCTTCTCGGGCACCACCGGGTTGTTGAAGACGATCACGTCGCCCCGCTTCGGGCCACGGACGATCTGAAACGGCACGAAGTTGGTGAAGGGGATTCGCACCCCATAGATGAACTTGTTGACGAAGATCTGATCGCCGATCTCCAGCGTGGGGATCATCGAGCCCGAGGGGATCTTGAACGGCTCGATCAGCAGGGTGCGGATCGCCAGCGCCACCAGCAGCGCCTTGACGAAGCCGGAGCCGAAGTCGATCACCCCTGCCTTGCGGCACTTGCCCAGGTGCTTGTCGACGGCGAGATCGAGCCGGTCGAACGAGGTGCGAATCGCCGCCGCGTCCGGGCTGATCATCGCGACGTCCACCGCCGCGCGCAGCTCGCCCATTTCCTTCGCCGCCGACTCCTTGAGCGTCGCGCCGTGCTTCTTCAGCAGCAGGTCGACCTCGTCAGAAAGCTCTTCAGCGAGGTGGCGGGCGTTGCGCAGCTGCTTGAACGGCTTGATCAGGGTCCGCATCCCGACCAGCGCACCCCAGGCGGTCAGGCACAGCAGGCCGAACACCTTGAGCACCGGCTGCAGCGAGAGGTAGGTGCACACCGAGCTCTCGACGATCACCAGGTAGATCGCGAAGACGACGCCGAAGACGGTCACCGGCGCCCAGAGGCTGTAGGCGCGCTCGATCCACCGCACCTGCTTCAGGGCTGCCTCATGGCTCGGCGCGGCCAGCGCTTCGCGCTTGTCGTTCACCTGCCTCAATTACTCCTCCGACTTCAACACGGCGAGGAACGCCTCCTGCGGCAGCTCGACGGTGCCGACGGTCTTCATCCGCTTCTTCCCCTCTTTCTGCTTCTCGAGGAGCTTCCGCTTGCGGCTGATGTCGCCGCCGTAGCACTTGGCGAGCACGTTCTTGCGGATCGCGGACACCGTCTCGCGGCTGATCACCTTGGCGCCGATCGCCGCCTGGATCGCGACCTCGAACATCTGTCGCTGGATCACCGTCTTCAAGCGGGCGCACACGTCCTTGCCCCGTTGGTAAGCACGCTCGCGGTGGACGATGATTGCGAGCGCGTCGACCGGCTCTCCGTTGAGGAGGATGTCGAGCTTGACCAGATCTGACGTCTGAAAGCCGGCGAGCTCGTAGTCGAGTGACGCGTAGCCGCGCGAGAGGCTCTTCATCTTGTCGAAGAAGTCGAACACCACCTCGGCCATCGGCATTTCGTAGGTCAGCTTCACCCGGGTGCCGGAGCTGCCGACGTACTCGATGCCCTTCTGCACCCCACGGCGATCCTGGCAGAGCTTGAGCATCGCCCCGAGGTACTCGTTGGGCACGTGGATGTGGCAGGTGAGGTACGGCTCCTCGAGGTGCTCGATGTTCTGAACCGGGGGCATCTTCGCCGGGTTGTCGATCGGGAACCACTCGCCGCTGTGGGGGAAGACCCGGTAGACGACCGAGGGCGCGGTGGTGATCAGGTTGAGGTTGTACTCGCGCTCGAGCCGTTCCTGGACGATCTCCATGTGGAGCAGGCCGAGGTAGCCGCAGCGGTAGCCGAAGCCGAGCGCGGTCGAGCTCTCGGGCTCGTAGCTGAAGGCCGAGTCGTTGAGCTGCAGCTTGGCGAGCGCGTCGCGCAGGTTCTCGTAGTCGGCGGCGTCGACCGGGAAGATCCCGGAGAACACCATCGGCTTGACCTCTTTGAAGCCGGGGAAGGCCGTCTTGCAGGGGTTGGCTTCCTCGGTGACGGTGTCGCCGACCTTCGCGTCCGACAGCTCCTTGACGTTGGCGACCAGCACCCCGACCTCGCCGGCGATCAGCTTCTCCTTCGGCTGGGTCCACGGCGCGAAGACGCCCAGCTCCATCACCTCGAAGGTCTTCTGCTTGTGCCACAGCTTGATCTTCTGCTTGAGCGACAGGGTGCCTTCGATCACCCGCACCAGCATCACCACGCCGCGGTAGTTGTCGTACCAGCTGTCGAAGATCAGCGCCTTCAAGGGGCCGGCCGGATCTCCCGACGGGGCGGGCACCTGCTTCACCACCGCCTCGAGGATCTCCTCGATGCCCAGCCCTTCCTTCGCCGACGCCGGCACCGCGAGCCGGCCGTCGAGGCCGATCACGTCTTCGATCTCCGCCCGGGTGCGCGCCACATCGGCCGAGGGGAGATCGATCTTGTTGATCACCGGGATGATCTCGAGATCGTGCTCGAGCGCCATGTAGACGTTGGAGAGCGTCTGGGCCTCGACGCCCTGGGTCGAATCGATCACCAAAAGCGCGCCCTCGCAGGCGGCGAGCGAACGGCTGACCTCGTAGGCGAAGTCGACGTGGCCGGGGGTGTCGATCAGGTTAAGGATGTACTTGTGGCCGTCCTTGGCGGTGTAGTTCATCCGCACCGTCTGGGCCTTGATCGTGATCCCCCGCTCGCGCTCGAGCTCCATGTTGTCGAGGAACTGGGCCTGCTTGTCGCGCGCGTGCAGCGTCCCGGTCTTCTCGAGCAGGCGATCGGCGAGGGTGGATTTTCCGTGATCGATGTGGGCGATGATCGAAAAATTACGGATGTTCGCGTTCTCGGCCGGCATTGAGGTCGCGGGCTCGTAGCATTAACCCTTTAGGCCCGCTACCCTTCGCCGCCCAACCGTTTCCGAGGGGGAACCATGCTTCGCCTCGCACTTGCCGCCGCCATCTTCTGCAGCGCGCCCGCCATGGCCCAGGACGCCGGCGCGCCCAGCGCCCCTGCGATTCCGCCACCGCCGACCGACGAGGTCCGCCGCGTGATGGACTACTTCTACAACGGGAAGGATCGCGGCCCGGTGCTGATGGAGCTCAAGGCCTGCCTCAAGGTGGACGGCGCGAAGGACAGCCCGACGAAGTCGGAGTGCCTCGAAGAGGTCAAGGGCCCGGTGAAGGTGAACACCACGATCCTCGGCTGGACGATGTGGTTCATGCCCAAGGGAGCGGTCTACGACGACGTGCTGATCCAGTTCGCCCACGAGGGCCAGGTCCGCAGCGCGGTCGAAGTGAAGCTCGACAGCGAAGGGCGCAGCCGCACCTGGCGGCCCCACACCCTGACGAAGAAGGGCAAGTGGACGATCACCGCGCTGCGCGGCGGCACGGTGCTGGGCTCGACGACCGTCACTGCCGAGTGAGCCGGCGGCGCCACAGCCCGATCGAGGCCAGCAGCAGCGAGCCGACCAGCGCGATCGCCGCCCACGCCACCGTGCGCGGCGCGGCCGAAGGTCCGCCGTCGGCCCGCACGCTGTCGAGGCTGTCGCCGAGCACCCGCTCGAGGGCCTCGAACCGGCCCGAGGGGGTGCTGAAGGTGATCACCAGGTGCCGCACCTCTCCGGGGAAGGCGGCGACGACGACCTTGCGCAGCTGGCTGCCCTGGCGCACCGAACCCAGCACCTGGACGTGGGGCGCGGGGCCGTTGACGACCTCGGCGCGTTCCATCGCCAGCTTCAGCCCCAGCTCGTCGTTGAAGTGGTGCACCGCCGCGGCGGAGAGCTCATCGCGCGCCCCCGGCCCGACCGCGAACGGGGCCTCGACCACCGAGACGAGCATCGAGGCGGCCTCTTCACTGTCGCCGTCGACGAGCGCGGCGGCGAGCCAGCGGGGGGCGCCCGCCTGCATCGCCACCCCGCCGACGCGGGTGCCGTGGAAGAGATCCATCCGTTCCATCCGGAAGCCGCGCGGGGGCTTCAAGGTGAAGCCGCCCTGCTTCAGCGCCGCGCCCAACGACGGATCGCCGTCGGCGAGCAGCAGCAGCGCGGCGAGCAGGCTCAGCATCGGGCGGCGAGGCTAGGCGTGACGGCCGAGGAACGCGAGGCGCTGGAGACCCGGGCCGACCGTGCGATGCGGCGGGGCGAGCTGTCGACAGCGATCGAGCTTTACGGGCAGCTGCTGACGGCGTTCCCCGGTGACGCGGGGCTGACGGCGAAGCTCGCGAGGCTCAAAGAGAACCTGCAGCCGATGGAGCTGGTCTCGGCGAAGAGCCGCTTCAAGCCCGAGCCGGCGCTGGGGCCCGGCGCGGCGCCGCTGGATGAGGCCGAGGCGCTGGCGGCGCGCGGCGACTATGGCGGGGCGATCGCCCGGTACCGCAAGGCGCTCGCGGACAAGCCCGACAGCGAGCTGCTCAAGGAACGGCTGGCCGAGCTGTTCCGCCTGGTGCAGGCACAGGCCCCGCGGCGCTCTCCCCCGTCGGCGCCGAAGAGCCCCGAGGTGCAGCTGACGCAGTGGCTCGACCGGATCTCCACCCGGCGCAAGCCGTAGCGATCACCAGGCCTCGGTGCTCAGGCCGGCGACGCGCCGGAACTCATCCTGGTTGCGCGTCACCAGCATCAAGTCGTTCGCCCGCGCGATCGCGGCGATCTGCAGGTCGTTGCCGCCGATCGGTGTGCCGGCGCGCTTGAGCGTGGCGCGGATCTCTGCGTAGTGCGACGCGGCGAGGTCGTCGAACGCCAGCGAGCCCAGCGGCGCCCAGAACTGCTCCAGCCGTCGCAGGTTCTGCGCCACCCGCTCGCTGTGGCGGGCGCCGAACAACAGCTCGCCCTTCACCACGCTGCAGACGAAGAGGTCGTTGGGCGAGTGCGAGAGGTACCGCGCCCTCAGGTCGCGATCCTTCCCTGCCAGCAGCCCGATGCAGATGTTGGTGTCGAGGAGGACCCTCACAGCGGCTCGACGTCGCCGGGAGGGGGGTCCTCCACCGGGGGGAACTGGCCCTCCCAGCTGCCGAGCACCTTCTCGTAGCCTTTGGGCCACTGGCCACCCGCCTTCCCGACCGCCAGCTGAGCGAGGTAGGCCGACACGGTCTTCCGGGCCCGCCGTGCCGCCGCTCGCACCGACTTCTCGGTGGCGTCGGGGAGGTAGATCGTGAGCTGACCCATAGGGGTAATGTATACGTACGTATATATTCTCGCCAGCCTCGCCAACAAGGTCGCAGGTGGGATGCGACACTTCCCCACCGCGCCGCGCGATTCGAGACCCAGCCGTCATTCTGGCGCTGTATTCCCCGACGTCAGTGTCATAGCCTTCTGTCGCACTGCGACGGGCGCGCCTCAGTTCTCCCACGAACCCATCTCGAGAAAGTCAATGCGATTAGGAGTGCTGACGGGGGGCGGTGACTGCCCCGGCCTGAACCCGTTGATCCGCGCCCTGGTGAAGCGCGGCACGCTGGAGTTTGGCCACGAGTTCATCGGGATCGAGAACGGCTACCAGGGGCTGATGGAGCCGGACCTGGCGCACGCGCTGACGGCGGCGGAGACGCGGGGGATTATCTCCAAGGGCGGCACGATTCTCGGCACCTCGAACAAGTGCAACCCGTTCGCCTTCGCGATGCGCGAGGGTGACAAGTGGGTCGAACGTGACCAGAGCGCCACCGCGGCGCGGATGTACAAGCAGCTCGAGCTCGATGGGCTGATCTGCATCGGCGGCGACGGCACGCTGTCGATCGCCCACAAGCTCTCGGCGCTGGGCCTCAACATCGTCGGCTGCCCGAAGACGATCGACAACGACCTGAGCGGCACCGATCAGACCTTCGGCTTCGACACCGCGCGGATGATCGTCACCGAGGCGATCGACCGGCTGCACACCACCGCCGAGTCGCACGACCGGGTGATGGTGGTCGAGATCATGGGCCGCCACGCCGGCTTCCTCACGCTCGACTCGGGGATCGCCGGCGGCGCCGACGTGATCTTGATCCCGGAGATCCCTTACGCGATCGACAAGGTGGTGGCCAAGTTGAAGCTGCGGCACGCGCGCAAGCGCAGCTTCTCGATCATCGCGATCTCCGAGGGCGCGCATCCCAAAGGCGGGCACATCTCGGTGGTGCAAAAGGCCGAGGACGTGCCGGGCCGGGGCGTGGTGCGGCTGGGCGGCGCGGGGAAGATCCTCGCCGACGATCTCGCCGCGCACGTCGAGGCGGAGATTCGGGTGACGGTGCTCGGCCACCTCCAGCGCGGCGGAGGGCCGACCGCGGCCGACCGGCTGCTCGCGACCCAGTACGGCTGGAAGGTGCTCGACCTGGTGCGCGACGGCCTGTGGGATCACATGGTCGCGCTGCGCAACTCGACCATCGTCAGCGTGCCGCTGTCGGAATCGAAGAAGGAACGGCGGGTCGACCCGCTGGGCGAGACGGTGCGCTTCGCCAAGGCGATGGGCGTGAGCTTCGGAGACTGATGTCGCTGATCGGCCGCCAGATTGGTCGCTACCGGATCCTGGAGCAGCTGGGCCAGGGAGGGATGAGCGTCGTCTACAAGGGCCTCGACACCTCGCTCGATCGCGAGGTGGCGGTGAAGGTGCTCCACCCCCACCTGGCGGGCCGGGACGAGTCGCGCAAGCGGCTGGCGCGCGAGGCGAAGGCGGTGGCCCGGCTGCACCACCCGAACATCCTCGAGGTCTTCGACTTCGCCAGCCTCGACGATCAAGACGCGTACATCGTCACCGAATACATTCGCGGGAAGACGCTGCGGCAGTTCCTCGCCGAACAGACGCTCGAGCCGCCCGAGGTCGCGGCGATGGTGGTCCACGAGATCGCCTCGGCGCTGGGCCACGCGCACGACAGCGGAGTGATCCACCGGGACTTGAAGCCGGAGAACGTGATGCTCCGGGACGACGGCGTCCTGAAGCTGATGGACTTCGGGATCGCGAAGATCCTCGACCGCGACGAGAAGATGACGATGACCGGCGCGCTCGTCGGCTCGCCGGCGCACATGGCGCCGGAGATCATCGAGGGCGAGGAAGCGGGCCCCGAGGCCGACGTCTTCTCCCTCGGCACGATGCTCTACCTCTTCGCCACCGGGCGGCTGCCGTTCACCGCCGCGAACACCACCGCGACGCTGAAGAAGATCCTCGACTGCAACTACGAGGACCCGCGGCAGATCGTCCCCACCGTCAGCGACGAGCTCGCGGACATCATCGCGATGTGCCTGGTGCGGCACCCGTCGCAACGGTTGACCAACGCCGGCAAGCTGAAGGACAAGCTGGCGGCGTACCTGTCGGAGCTCGGCCTGACCCGGGTGCACGAGGAGCTGCCCCGCTTCTTCTTGAACCCCGGCCAGTACCGCAAGGAGCTCACCCCGCGGATGACCGCCGCGCTGCTGGCGCGCAGCGAGCAGCTGCTGGGGGAAAAGCGCTCGGCCAAGGCGCTGGCGTCGCTGAACCACGTGCTCGCCCTCGACCCGGGCAACGCCCGCGCGCTGGCGCTGCTCAACCAGCTCAACGCCTCGAAGGCACGCAACCTGCGCCAGGGCCGGATGATCCGCGGCGCGGTCGCGCTCGGCTGCACCTTCATCGTCGCGATGGGCGTCACCAAGGGCGTGGCCGTGGCGCGCCAGGTGGACGACTTCCGCCCGCCGCTGGTGCGCTTCCCCACCGACGTGGTGATCGCCGCGGCGGTGTTCCTTCCCCCGCCCGCGCCGAAGGTGATCGAGCCGGAGGTGAAGCGTTTGGACCCCGAGGTGAAGCCGGTGGAGCCAGTGAAGAACCCGCTGCCGCTGCGGACCCGCCTCGTCGACGCGGTGAAGAGCCACCCGCCGGCGGGCATCGATCTGGTGGACGTGAAGGTCAACATCCGCCCGTACGGCTACGTGGCGGTCGACTCCGGGCCGCGCACCACCGAGGCGCTGCAGCTGCACTCGCTCAGGCTCGCGCCCGGCCGGCACAGCTTCACCGTCAGCTGCGACGAGCTGTGCGATCCGTCGGGGAAGACGACGCAGCTCGAGGTCCTGGCGGGCCGCCCCAACGAGGTGAAGCTGCCCGCGCCGCTGCGCCCCTCGCTGGTGACCTTCGAAGGTTTTCCCGCCGAGGCGCTGGTGCGGATCGGCGGCGAGCAGCGTTCGTGCGCCGAGTCACGCACCCGCCCCTTTCGAATCGAGACCCCGCCCGAGGGCTCGTCGCAGCTGCGCCACCTGGTGACCTACGAGGTGACGCTCGACGGGCAGAAACTGCAGACTGGCACCGAGTTCGTCACGCCAGGCCAACCGAAGGCGATCGAACGGAAGGCCCAATAGCGTGAGAGCGGCCGGGGGGTTGTTGATCACGCTGATCGCCTTCGCCGCCCTCGGACAGGCGGTGGTGCCCGAGCGCGAGCTGGAGATCGTGAAGCAGAACTTCAACGTCGGCAACTACAAGGAGGCCCTGAGCCGCGCGACGTCCGCGATGGAGGTCTCGAACTTCAACGACGTCCAGCGGGCAGAGCTGCACAAGTTCGCCGGCCTCTCGGCGTTCAACCTCGGCGACGCGCCGGCGGCGGAGAAGCACTTCCTCGCGCTGCTCAAGCTCAACCCCGACTACGTCCTCGACCCGTTCGCTTTCCCGCCCCCGACGATCCGCCTGTTCGAGGAGGTGAAGAAGAAGAACGCCACCGTGCTCGACCTGGTGCGCCAGCAGATCGCGCTGAGGGCGGAGCAGACGCGCATCGAGAACGCGGAGAAGGAGAAGGCGCGGATCCTCTCCGAGGAGCAGCGGCGCCGCGTCGATGAGCAGGGCAAGCTGGTGACGTTGAAGACGATCGAGAAGCGCTCGTTTCTCGTCAACTTCGTTCCCTTCGGCGCCGGCCAGTTTCAGCAGGGCCGCACCGGACTCGGAGCGCTGTTCGCTTCGGTCGAAGCAGTGCTGGCGCTGACCAGCATCGTCTCCTACCTGGTGATCAGCCGCCTGCTCGAAGAGTACCAATACCCGTTCACCGACCGGCTGACCCAGAACCCGTTCATCGTCACCATCCACGGAATTTCGCCGGGGCTGGCCA
>JAYVRT010001067.1:0-10286 GCA_043776025.1 Archangiaceae bacterium
TCCTTGTGGGCGCGGTAGATGCGATCGAGCAGCGGCAGCTCGGCCTTACAGGGCTCGCACCACGTCTGCCAGAAGGAGAGGAGAATGACCTCGCGACCCAGGTGCTCGGACAGCCGCACGGGGTCGCCTTCGACCGAGTTGAGCTCGAAGTCGGGCAGCCGTGAGGCGGCCCTGGACTGCGCGGGCGACCCCGCCGGCGGGGTGGTCGTCGCGCACGCAGCGGCGAGCAACAGGGAGGCGAGTGCGACTACCCGGCGCTCATTGCGCATTCAGCGTCGCTTCCCATTTCTGGTAGGTGCTGTCGATTCCGTACCAGGCGGCGACGATCGTCATCGTCTTCAGCTCGATCACCAGGTTGGTCGGGAACGCCGACGGGTTGATGCCCTGCGTGATCAGGTCTTGCGTCAGGTCGAGGGCGAGCGACGACTGGACTCCATGCTGATTCGCCCAGGTCTCGATGTCGCCCGCGAGCGGTGCGGCATGGGTGCTCTCGTTGTACCCTTCGACGAGTACAGTGAAGAACAACCCGCCGCGGGTGGCCCAGCTGGCGGTCAGCGCCTTCTTCGTTCCCTGCAGCCCGAGGTCCTGCGCCTCCTGATTGCACGGGTTGCACCACCCGGCGCTGATGTCGAGGAGCAGGTAGCGGTACGGCTTTCCGTTGGGGTCGAGCAACAGCCGGAAGGACTGCAGATCGACGTTGGACTTGGTGAGGGTGTTGACCTTCACGCCGGCTCCGGTCGTCTGGTAGCCGTTGAACGTGAAGTTCTGGATCACGCGGTTGACGGTGACGCCGTACGGAGGAGCCGGGTAGGGGCCAGGGCCCGCGTCGACGGTGCCGGCGTCAACCATGCCGGCGTCCGAGGGGCCCGCGTCCATCGCGCCCGCGTCAGGCTCGCCGCCTGCGTCCAGCGTGCCCGAATCGACCGCGGCGTCCGGATTCTCCGAGCTGACGACGTTCGGGGTGCACGCGAATGCACCGAAGCAGCCCAGCGTGATCAGCAAAGTTCGAACGTTCATGGTTGTGACTCCGGACCCGTCGGCGCGTGCAGCCGCGCCTTTTAGGGTTAGTGGCAATAGCCCGAGCGGGTGAAGCCTGCAAACGCGGTACAGGTGAGGTTGTTGGGGCACATGTCCGGGGTGCCTGCGTCTTCCGACGGGTCGCACAGCCGGGTGCAGACCCGGGTCACGCCGTCGCTGCTGAGCAGGCAATAGGCGCCGGTCTCGCACTGCTCGACCGCCCCGCCGCTCTTGCAGATCTTTCCGACCTTGATCGGCGGCTTGATCGACGCGGCGCAATAGCCGCGGGGAGCGCTCGGCTTCTCGTCTCCGATGATCCAGGTGCAGCGCACCGGCGGGCCACCGCAGTAGTTGACACACCCCGAGTGCGCCAGGTCGGCGAAGGGATCGCACGGGTCCCCGCAGCCACCGAACTGGTAGTCGGAGATCAGGTCCAGCCCCTGGGGCGAGATGCAGGTCAGGTCCTTGCTGCAGGCCGGCGTCCCCTTGCGGCCCAGCTGAGACGCGTCGCAGATCGCCGCGCAGCGCCCGCCGAGGCAGATGGCGTCCGGCCCGCAGTTGGCGGTGGTGGCCTCGCGTCCCGCGCGAGGGTCGCACGTCTGGCCGACGGTCGTGCCGGCGTCGGGCCGCACCGGGGTGCAGAAGCCTTCGATGTTGCTGTCGCCGCTGACGTAGCGCGGGAGGCAGAGGGTGTCGGGGTGACTCGCGCACGGCTTGTAGAGCGCGCCCGTGTCGCCCAGCGGCCCGGTCTGGCCCTCGGCGAAGCACAGCAGCGGCTGGCAGCCCGAGGCGGTGCCGTAGTTGACGCAGAAGTTCGCCACCCGCTGCGCGTTGTTGAGGTTGCCGTCGTAGAAGCTGGAGCCGCGGCAGTCCGAGTCGTTCGCGCACGCCGGCATGCACTGCTTCGACGTGTCGTAGAGGGTCAGGCACGAGGTGCGGCGCGGATCGCCCACCGTCTGGGTGCAGGTCCCGGTGCAGGGATCGCCGTCGATGGGCTGGGCACAGAATCCGCTGCGACACGCGAGGAACTGAGGGCGGTAGCCGAGCTGGTTGCTCGCGTTCACCTTCAGGTAGCAGGGGTCGTAGCCCTGGTTCGTCGACGAGTTGGGGTTGCAGCTGTCCCCGGGGGTACAGCTCCCGGAGAAGAGGGTGCAGGTGAGGTTCGTCTTGGCGAGGGTGCAGACTCCGACCGGCGTCCCGGCGTCGATGACCGTCGAGCCACCATCGGTGCCCGCATCAGCGCCAGCGTCGGTCGAGCCCCCATCGTCCACGCCTGCGTCGGGGACGCCGCTGTCGGGCACCGGCGGGTAAACACAGTTGATGCCCGGTACGCAGTGGCGAAGGGTGTCGCACAGGTCCCCCGCCTTCCCGAGGTGACACACCGAGCCGCCATCGGAGGCGGGTACGCAGTCCAGCTGGCTTCCGAAGGCGGCCTTGCCGCAACAGTCCGTCAAGCCCGCGCACGGCCCGCCTTCGAGCGAGCAGGTCGCGACGAGCGCCGGGTCGTTGCACAGGCCCCCCTGGCAGGTCACGGCGCCACAGCAACCACCACCGTCGGCGGCGCAGGCGGCGCCGAAGGGCTGGCAGGCTCCGACCGGAAGGGTGCAGGCCGCGCGGCAGTGGGCGGTGCCGTCGCAGGACAGGCCGGAGCAGCAGGGCTCTCCACCGGCGGCGCAGACGTCGCCCTCAGCGAGGCAGGCGCAGGTCCCGTTGGCGCAGGTGAGGCCGGTGCAGCAGACCGCGCTGTCGGTGCAGCTCTTCCCCTGGGTGGTGCAGGGCGGCGCGCAGGTTCCGTTCGCGCCACAGACGAAGCCGGGGCAGCAGCTGGCGGTGGCCGAGCAGGGCTCGGTGTTGAGCGAGCAGTCGGCGGTGCAGGCGCCCTTGGCGCACTTGAGCCCGGGACAGCAGGGCGACGCGACGTCGCAGCCCTCGGTGGCCATCGCGCAGACCTTGCCGCAGCCGCCGTCACAGGTGAACTCAGGCGCGGGGGGCGTCGAGCAGCCGAGCGCCCCGCCGACCGCGGTCAGGACGAGGAGGAGAAGGCGGACCTGGGTCTGGAGTGTTTGAGACAACGGGTACCGCCACGGGAAGAGGAGGACGGCAGGCGTCGAAGGCCGCGGGTTGTGGCAGCCGCGGGAAGCGCGGTCAAGCAGGGCTGCCCCAATAGGAAGGGTGGCGTCGCGACGATGTCTTCGACGTCGCGACCGCACCCGGTTACCGTCACCCACGGGAGGAGGGTGCAGCGCTCGCACGGCGCGGTCGCTTCACTGCTCTGAAATGCGGTCGATCTCGCTGATCTGGTTGCTGCTGGCCGGCCACGCCGCGCTCGCCGCCGAGCCTGCGCCGGAGGCGGCCGTCTCACCTTCGGACGCTCCGCCGGCCGCCGACGCCCAAGCGGTGCGGGCTGCCCGCCGCGAGCGGTTCCAGCTCCACAGCAGCCTCGGCTATCTCTGCGGCGGGTTTCAGCTGGGCGCGCTGGTCTTCTTCGGGCTCGACGACGGGGCGCGCTTCTCGGGCGGCAACGGCAGCCACTCCTACGTCATCCCGGAGATCGCCTTCGGCAGCGCGGCGGAGGTGGTGGTGATCGTCAACTACCTGCTCGCGGCGACCGCGCCGTCGCAGCCGGGCGGCACGTCGGTGAAGAACATCATCCACCAGTCATTCATGTATGCGTCCGCGGCCGCCAACGTCGCCCGGATCGTGATCGCGGTGATGCTCGCGAGCGCGAACAACGCCTCCGGGAACGAGGGCCTCGTCCTCGCCCACCGCATCACCGCGATCGCCTCACCCGTCCTGTTCGCGGCGGGGGCGAGCCTTCAGGCGTTCTGAAAGGTTCAGCCGCGGCGGGCGAAGTGCGCGCGGAACTCGTCGGGCTGCATCCCCGCGGCGGCGGCGAGCTTGCCGACCCACTGCGGATCCTCGAAGTCCTTCGGCTCGAGGCGGACCATGAAGCGCCGGGCGACCTGGTAGTCCTCCGACCCGATGTCGACCGCGCGCCGCTTGCCCCGGCCTGTCAGGGGGTCGACGCAGTCGCTCAGCTGCACCGGGCGCGGCGCTCCGCTTCGGGTGAGGATCACCACCCCGCCGCCGTGACCCACCAGGTGCCGAACCGCCGCGAAGCCGAGGTCGCGCCCGTACTCGGCTTCCATCGGCAACGGCGCGCAGCACCGCAGCTCGTAGCCGATCGTCTTGTCGACCACGCTGACCTTCACCCCGCGCTTCTCGAGGCGGTTGGTGACCTCGTTGATCACCTTCCGGCCGAGGTCGATCTCGGTGACCCGGATGTTCCCCTGCGCATCGCGGTCGACGTCCTGCAGCTCGGCGACCTCGGACGGGTCGAAGCGCTCGACCAGCGCCTCCGACAGCAACGCCAGTCCGTGGGTCTTCCCAAGCGCCTTCCGCTTGATGATCGAGCCCTCGACGATGTCGACGATGTCGGCGAGCTTGATGCTGCCCGGCCCGAACTCCTCGGGGATCACGGTGCAGGTCGCGCAGGCCGCCTTCCCGATGCCCAGCGCGAGGTGTCCCGTCGGACGCCCCATCGTCACCCCGAGGTACCAGCGCCCGGTGGTGCGCGCGTCCTCCATCAGGTTCGCCGCCAGCTGGGTGCCGACGTGGCGGGCGCTCTCGTACCCGAGCGTCGGCAGGTGGGCGGGGATGTCGAGGTCGTTGTCGATGCTCTTGGGCACCATCACCACCTTCACCCGGCCCGCCGACTCGCGCTCGATCGCGATCGCGCTGCGGACCAGGTCGTCGCCGCCGATCGCCACCAACCCGTCGATCGCCAGCTTGCGCAGGGCGTCGACCGCGTTGCGCAGCAGCTTCGGATCGCTGGCGACGTCGGTGCGCGAGGTGCCAAGCATCACCCCTCCGGTCAGGTGCGCGCGGGAGACCTCGTCGATGCTCATCTCGTGCTGCTCGTCGGTGTAGCGCTCGGCGAGCCACTGGAAGCCGTCGTGGAAGCCGATCGGCACGCAGCCGCGCTTCACCGCTTCGATCACCGAGGCCGCGATCACGGCGTTCGTCCCTGGCGCGGGGCCGCCTCCCACCAACACCCCGATTCGCTTCATCGTCATCGGAAACTTCCCCTCAGCCCTTGGCCCCGAAGCGCTGCCGCAGCTCGTCGCCCGTCATCCCTCCGGCATCGGCCAGCTTCTCCACCCATGCCGCGTCCTTGAAGTCGTCGGCCTCGAGCCGGAGCATGTACTCGCGCGCCACCCGGTAGCCGTCGGAGGCGATGTCGACGTTGCGCACCCGGGTCCGGCCTTCCTGGGTCCGCATGCTGCCGAACGGAATCGGCACCAGCTTGCCGTCCTGTACCGTCACCATCGCGCCGCTGCCTCCCTCGGCGAGGAAGCGCACCGCGTGGTACCCGAGATCGCGGCAGTACGCGGCGTCGAAGGCGATCGGGTCGGCGCAGCGCAGCTCGTAGCCGATCTTCTTGCTCGTCAGCGTCACCTTCAGGCCCCGCCGGAGCAGGCGCCCCTGGACCTCGACCTTGACCTTGCGGCCCAGGTCCACCTCGGCGAGGCGGATGTGGCCGTGATCATCCCGCTCGACGTCTTGCAGTTCCGCGAGCTCTGCGGGGTCGAGCTTCTCGATCAGCCCCTCGGCGAGCACCGCGACGCCGTAGTGGTGGCCGGTCGCCCGCCGCTTGATGATTGAGCCCTCGACGACGTCGCAGATCGCCGCGAAGGGCACGGTGGAGCTGGAGAACTCTTCGGCGATCAAAGTCACCGTCGCGCCCGAGGCCTTGCCGATGCCCAGCGCGAGGTGGCCCGCCTGGCGGCCCATCGCCACCACGACGTACCAGCGCCGGGTCGAGCGCGCGTCTTCGAAGAGGTTGCGCACCAGCTCGGCGCCGACGTGGCGCGCCGTCTGGAAGCCGAAGGTCGGCACGTGCTCGGGCAGGGGCAGATCGTTGTCGATCGTCTTCGGCACGTGCGCGGCGTGGATCTTCCCCCCGGTCGTCTGTTCCACCCGGCTCGAGGAGAGCGCGGTGTCGTCTCCGCCGATCGTCACCAGGTGGGTGATTCCCAGCTGGGTCAGCGTCGCCACCACCTTCGCCAGCGCCTTCTCGTCCTTCGTCGGGTTGTCGCGCGCCGTGCCGAGGACCGAGCCCCCGGTGAGGTGGATCCGCGAGACGTCGTCGATGCTCAGCACCCTGTTGTGCGCCAGGTCCTCGCGCATCAACCAGCGGAAGCCCTCGTTGATCCCGATCACCTTGAAGCCGCGGTTGATCGCCTCGATCGTCGCGGCGGAGATCACCGAGTTGATCCCCGGCGCCGGACCTCCACCGACCAGAATCCCCAGCGTTCCCGTCGTCATTGCTGCCCGGCCTTAGCACCATCCGTCGGGCCGTTGCGGATTCGCCGGTGCTGGGACTGCATCTGTCGAGGCTTCCGATGCCCAACCGCACCGTCTCACAAACCGCCGCCGCTCCGGACGGCACCCGGCTGACTGGCACACGCACCTGCCGCCGGTGCTGCTCACCAACGGCATCGGCACCACCGAGAACTTCTGGCGCCACCTGGTCGCCGAGCTGCGGCGCGATCACCGCACGGTCCACTGGGACTACCGCGGCCATGGCGCGAGCGAGCGCTCCGCCTCGGGCGACTACTCGCCGAGTGACCGGTCAGCCCGGCGCCTTAACCCCTCCGCTCACCAGGGTTGACCGTGCCTCGCTGCCCCTCGCCCCGATCTCTTCGTCACTTGTCGGTTACGGGCCGACGGGCCCGCTCCCACCGCGTTCCTCGATATCTGGGCGAGGTTCGTCGCGATCCGCGGTCAACCCAAGTGAGCGGAGGGGTTAGGGCTCGCCGCCGGGCGCTTGAGCAGCCGCGGCACCGCGAGGATCGCCAGGCCGAGGGAGAGGAAGGCCACCACCCCGGTTCCCGCATTGCCCTGGGGGAGATCCTGCACCAACACCTTGAAGCCGCTGAGCAGGATCAGCCCCCACGCGCTCCAGCCGAGCTCGCGCAGGCGCGTCAGCCTGCCAGCCGCCGCAAGCGCCACCGCGAGGGTGCAGAACACCACCGTGCGCACGAGGACCACCCCCGCGGCCGACGCCTCGGGGCCATTGAGCCACCCGCGCATCGCGTAGCCGCAGAGCGCGACGACGCCCAGCGCGCCCAGACCGAGCAACGCCGCCGCCAACCCGCGGGTCACCGGCTCGGCGCGATCTTTCACGCCCACCGTCATCGCCGCCCAGCCGGCCACCGGCAGCGCGATCACCGCGACCGCCGCTGCCGTCAGGGGCGCCCACTCAGCGCCGGGGGCGCGCGCCAACCCACTGAAGAGCACCCCCGCCGCGCCGGCCGGCACGGCGGCGACCCAGGCCAGCAGGGCCGCTCCGCCCCACAGCAGAGCGGTCACGCGCCAGCGTCCGAGCGTCGCGAGCCCGACCGCGCAGACCGCCCAGAACAGGCCGAGCGCCGCGCCGGTGAGCACCAGCGGCCCCGAGGCCAGGGTCAGCGCCAGGGCGAGCACGCCGTAGAAGCCGCTGTCGAACTGGCGATCGGCCGACGGCGCCAGACGGACCGCGGTGATCAACGCTCCCATGGCGACCGCCAGGCCCCACGGCCCGGCCGCGGAGTGGACCCGGGTCGTCGCGACCAACCCCACCGTCAGCACCAGCACTGTCTGCGCGACCTCGAAGGTCCGCACCGGCTTCTTCCGCAGCCAGGTGCCGAGCGCGAGCGCCCCAATGTAGAGCGCCACCGTCGCCTGGGTGACGAGCACCAGTGGCCACAGCCGGCCCGCCTGCTCGGCCGGGGTCAGCGCCGACAGGCTGAAGACGAGTCGGACCGCCGCCAGATCGAGGAAGAGGGCGATCGGCCAACGCAGCTGGGGCCACTGGCGCAGGTCAGAGAAGACGAGGGTCGAGGCGGCGAGTCCCCAGAGCACGAGCAGGTACGGCAGCGGCGCGTCGGTGGCGAGGATCAAGCCGCCGGCGGCCACCGCGCAGCCGACCTGCGCCAGCCACGCCAGCTCCTGCAGCTTGTGCCGCCAGGAGATCGCCAGCAGCAGCCCGGTGAAGCCGGCGAGCACCGCCGCGCTCGCCGGCGCCGTCAGCACGCCGGGCCTCGCGCCGGTCTCGAGCAACAGCGAGTAGCCAATCAGCGCGCCGACCCCGGCGTGGAAGCCGGCGCTGAGCCGGTCGTTCTTCTTCGCGGCCCGCGAGGCAAACAGCACCCAGAGCGAGGCGAACGCCAGGCCGAGCGTGACGCCGACCAGGCGGGGCACCAGCTCGCGCTCGGTGATCAGCCGGAAGACGTACGCGCCCGCGATCACCAGCAGCGACCGCCCGGCGAGCGGAACCGCCGAGACCGCCGCGGTGCCGTCGAGCGGCGCCAGCGGCGCTTCGGGGAGCAGGGGCCCTGACGGACCGAGCACCGGCGGTGCGGCTTCGAGCCGCGCCTGCAGTTCCTTCACGGCTCGCGCCAGGTCCTCGACCTTTTGCTCGAGCTCGTGGAGTCGCTTCTCCATCAGACGCCCCTGTCGACTTCCCGCCCCTTGGTACGGCGGCCCCCGAACCTTCAAAGCGCTACTTCTTCGCCAACCCCCGCACGAACTTGATGATCTGGTCGATCTGCTCCGGCGTCAGCTCCTTGCCGAGCGGGTCCATGTCCTGTTGCTTGCCGTTCTTCTCGCGCGAGATCCCCTTCTCGATCGTCTCCTTGATCTTCTCGTCGGTGAACTCCTTCTGCCAGGCGGCGGTGGTGATATCGACCATGCCCATCTTCGTGCCCTGCTTGGTCTGCGCTTTGCCGTCGACGCCGTGACACGAGCCGCACTTGTTCTTCCACATCCGCGCGACCTTCTCGTCGTCACCCGCGAACGCGGCGGTGGCAAACAGCGAAACGGCGGCGATCAGAATCCAGCCCAACTTTCCCTTCGTGATCATGCGTGCGTCCTCTTGAAGAACTACGGGTTGAACCGCTCTCAATGTGCCGCGACGGGCTGTGCCGCGGGTCCTGGCCCGTCGACGGTCGGCTGTCGGGCAAATTCACCGTTCATGATCGGGATCGCCAGCTTCGTCAGCAACGTGAAGACGAGGAATCCGGTCGAGAAGATCGCCGCGCCGACCCGGAGCTCGTTGAGCGTCGGGGTGTACTCGTAGATCTCGCCGAGCATGTCCGGCGTCATCCCGGGGATCACCAGCCCCAGCCCTTTCTCGATGTAGACGCTGGCGTAGATCAACAGGCAGCCGATGTTTCGGGTGATCGTGTTCCGCCGCGTCCAGGGGATGAGGAAGAGCACGAACGCCGCGATGCCGCAGCCGACGAAGGCGGTGGAGAAGGGCACCAGCGCGTTGTGTCCGTGCAGACCGCTGAAGAGGTACTGAAAATGCACCACGTGCTCGGTGGGCCAGTAGTACTCCTTGAACACCTCGGCCCCGAGGAGGAAGAGGTTGACGAACATGAAGTACGCCATCAACTCGGCGATCTTCTCCATCGCCTCGTTCTTGATCGCGAACTTCGTCGTCCGCTGCAGGATCTGGAACAGCAGCAGCATGATCGCCGGGCCAGAGCAGAAGGCCGAGGCGATGAACCGCGGCGCGAGGATCGACGCGTTCCAGAACGGGCGTCCGGAGAGGCCGGCGTAGAGGAAGGCAGTGACGGTGTGGATGCTGATCGCCGCGGGGATCGAGAAGAGCACCAAGGGGACGATCAGCTTCACGTTGTAGTGCTTGCCCTGCACCCCGCGGTAGAGGACGTGGCCGACGATCACCGCGTTGACCACCAGGTACATGTTGAGCACGAGCACGTCCCACGAGAGCACCGAGTGGGGGAAATTCATGTGCCCGATGCCGGGGATCAGGTGCCAGAAGCGATCCGGCCGGCCCATGTCGGCGACGACGAAGAGCAGGCACATCACGATCGCGCTGATCGCGAGGATCTCCCCGAGGATCGCCACCTCTTTGATCGGCCCCCACTTGTAGACGTAGGCGGGGATCACCAGCGTCACCGCCGCCGCCGCGACGCCGACGAGGAAGGTGAAGTTGCCGATGTAGAAGGCCCACGAGACCTGGTCCCGCATGTTGGTGACGATCAACCCGGTCTGGAACTGCTGGATGTAGGCGCTGCCGCCAAAGGCGATCAGCGACAGCAGCAGCAGCAGCCACAGCTTGTAGGCCCAGCCTCCGGTGGCGATGGTCTTGATTGCGAGCCGCAGTGTTCTGATCAGGTCCATGTCGCGGTTCCTCTCAAAGCCCGTAGAAGTAATAGAACTTTGGTTCCGTCCTCAGTCCGGACTTGAGGACGAAG
>JAYVRT010001068.1:0-10283 GCA_043776025.1 Archangiaceae bacterium
TGCTCTTCTCCGACGCCGCCGACTCGGAGAACCCCGACGACTACCAACGCACCCTGAGCGAGCTGACGAGCAAAGGCGTGACGGTGTCGGTGATTGGCATGGGCTCGCGCAAGGACTCCGACGGCGCGCTCCTCGAGGAGATCGCCCAGCGCGGCGGCGGACGAATCTACTTCGCCGAGGACGTCACCAGCCTCCCGCGCATCTTCAGCCAGGAGACGATCGCCGTCGCGCGGGCGACCTTCATCGACACGCCGACGCCGCTGGTCCTCGGGCCGGACCTCGCGCTGCTCGGGCGCCTGCCCGCTTCGGGGCTCACCCGCCTCGGCGGCTACAACCTCACCTACCTGCGGACCCAGGCGAGCGTCGGCCTGCGCACCGACGACGAGAACAAGGCCCCGACGGTCGCGTTCTGGCCGCGGGGCGCGGGGCGCGTCGTCGCCTTCACCGGCGAGGTCGACGGCCAGTACACCGGCGACTTCAAGGCCTGGAGCGGACGGCGCGCGCTGCTCGAGCAGATGGTGCGCTGGACCCTGCCGCCTCAAGTGGGTGCGCTCGAGGCGGTGGCGCGCGCGAGGGTCGAGGGCAACGACCTTCACGTCACGCTCGACTTCGAGCCGTCCGCCCCGCCGCCCGTGGGCGCTCCGACGCTGGTCATCCTCTCCGGGGACGCGCGCAGCCGCCCGATCGAGCTGCCGATGCGCTGGGAGGACGAGGACCGCGTCGGTGCCCACTTCACGCTCCCGGGCAGCGGCACCTTTCACCCGGTGGTGAAGCTGGGCGCCAAGGTGTACCGCGCGCCGCCGGTGACGCTCTCCTGGGCGCCGGAGTTCGAGCCGGGCAGCTCACGCGAGGGCAAGACGCTGTTGGCACAGCTGGCGAAGCTGAGCGGCGGGCTGGAGCGGCTGGCGATGGCCGGGCTCTTCGTCGACGCGCCCGAGTCGCTCACCCGCATGCCGCTCGCGCCCCCGCTGGTCGCCCTGTCGGTGGCGCTGTTGCTCGCCGAGGTCTTCGTCCGCCGCTTCTACTCAGGCAGGCCGCGCCGGGCGCAGCAGCAGAAGGCGGAGAGCCCAATCTTCACGCCGGGCCCGATGCCGGCGGTGACCGCCGCCGCGCCAGCGCCCGCCCCGGCGAAGGTCGCGCCCGAGCCGCCCCCTCCTCCGGGCGTCGACAGCGCGCTGGAAAAGGCGAGGGAGCGGGCGAAGAAACGCACCGGGCGGTAGCGATCTGATTGAGTTCGTCCGCGATCCGGTCGATACCAAAGCGTGCCCGCCGCGAAGCCTCTGCCTGGGTTGTTCAAGTCCGGCATCCGCTTCGAATGCCAGGGCACCGGCAAGTGCTGCATGTCGCGCGGGGCCTACGGCTACGTCTATTTCTCGCTCGCGGATCGCCGGCGAATGGCCGCCCACCTCGGCATCCCTACCGCGACGTTTACCCGCCGGTATTGCACCCAGACGCACGGCTCGTTCCACCTGACGGACCCCAAGAAGGACTGCGTCTTTCTTGAGGGCAAGCGCTGCTCTGCTTACGAAGGGCGGCCCTCGCAGTGCCGCACCTGGCCCTTCTGGCCGGAGAACATGAACGCGCGCACCTGGAATTCCGAGGTCGCCCCGTTCTGCGCTGGCGTCGGCAAGGGCCGGCTCTACTCGCCCGAAGAAATCGTCAAGACGCTGAAGGAGACCTGACCCGACCCTCAGGGCCGCGAGGACTTCCAGCGGCGGGCGAACCCGTCGTGGGCGAGCAGCACCGTCCCGCGGATCATCTCTTTGACGTCGTCCGGCACCATCGCGCCGCCCATCTGCGCCAACAGCCCGGCGGACGAGCGCGTCGCCTGGGGCCCGTCGAGGTTGTCGCGCTCGTCCCAAAGCCGAACGCCATCGGCGCCGACGACCACCAGGGAGAAGGCGTCGTAGCCGTGCTGCGGAGCGTCGCGGTCGGACATCACCATCCACTGGTGGCGCACCAGCACCACCGCGTCGACGCCGAGCTCGGTCGCGAGCTTGCCCAGCCGCGCGTCGTTGTTGAGGCCGGTGTCGAGCGCGCGCAGCCCAGCCGGCGTCGCCTGGTGCTCCTCGAACGCGGCGCCGTCGAGGCCGGTGTAGCTCGGCGCGAGCGCGACCTTGCCCAACGGCAGCCACTCTCCGCCCAGCGTCTGCTTCAGGCTGCTCTCCCAGCCGGGGTACTCGGTGGAGAACAGCTCCGCGCCCCACTCGGTGCTGCCGCCTTGAATCGCACCGACGAGCCCGACCGAGCCCTGGATCTGCTTGGGGCCGTAGAAGCTGGCGAGGGCGAACTTCTGCTTGGTGTAGACGGCGGGGTTGACCTTGAGCACCGCGCAGCTCGAGCCAAGCAGCGCGACCGACACCAGCAACATTTCCCGTCTCGTCATCGGCTCCCCTTTTAGACTCACGCAGGTCACATCGACACCGGACCCTCGAGCCACACCGACTCGTCGATGAGATCGAGGTCGTCGACACCCATCAGGGTCGGACGCAGCACGCTGTCGTCCGGCCCGCCTCGCAAGAGCCCGCAGTAGGTCTCGGCCAGCAGGCGGGTCAGCAGCTTCGAGGTGCGGACCGCCGTCGTCAGCGTGTCGGTGTCGCCGTCCCCGGTGCGCGCGGTGGAGACGATGCCGGTGTTCGGTCTCCAGGAGCTGAAGCAGAAGCGCCACGCGCGGTCGTCGAGGAAGAGGTCGGCGTCGGTGAGCCCAATGACCCAGCGTGGCGGCGCCCTGGGGGCCGCGGGCAGCGCCGCGAGCATCGCGCCCATCATCCGGCCAGCCTCGTGCTGGCGGCGATCGGCCACGAAGGCGGAGGCCACTGCGGCCTCGGACACCGCCGGCAGCACCTCGACCTCGAGGCCGAAGGCGCGCCGGTACCGCTCGGCGACGGCTTCGATGTCGAGGGTGCGCAGCGGCTGCACCGCCACCAGCGCCACCTTCCCCACCCGCTTGCAGCTGGCAGGAAACCCCGGCGCATGGCGTGACGGCGTCGGCACCGCGAGCAACTGCTCGGCGCTGGCGGGCGCCGCGGAGCGAGGCCGGGCGCAACCTGCCAGGGCGACCCACGCGAGGGCCCAGCAGAGGCGAGGGGGCATCGTCCGGTCAGCCCCCCAGCAGCTTCAGCAGCAGCAGCCCCAGGCCGATCACCAACAGGCCGACGATGGCAAAGGTCCATGACTCCTTGCCGAGCGCGTCTCGGCCGCGCCGGGTCACCGCGCGGGTCGCGTCGTCGGTCACCTCCGGCGGCCCGAACTGCGGCGGCGAGCCGATGGTCGCGCCCCGCTCGTCACGCGTGTGGATCAACACCGACTGGGTCTTCACCGCGTGCGCCGCGGGAGGAACTGGAGAGGCCGCCACGGTCGGGAGCGGCAACATCGAGACCGTCTTGTCCTGCTCCGCCTTCGGAAACGGGTCGATGGAGCGGGTCTTCTCCGCCAACTCGGGCACGAGGTCCGGTGTCGTCGGACGCGGCGACCCGGCAGGCTGCGGAATCGGAGGGACACCCGGCACGGGTAACGTGGGCGGCGCGGCGTGCAACAGCTTCGGGTCCGACACTTGAATTGTCGGGTCGTTCTCCGGCGCGTCGTCGTCGAACGCGACCGACGCCACAGACCGCGCGGCGGCGATGAACGCTGCGCCTCTGGGCGATGGCTCGGGCAGCGTCGCCCGCTGGGGTTCGCTTGAAGCGATCGGCGCCAAAGGAAGGTGTGGAAGCAGCGGGGTGCGCGGTCGCGTCGGCTCCTCCTCCGCGCTCGCCGCGCCAAGTGCGGCCTCCTCCGAGCCGGCGAAGCTCTCCGCGAGCTTGTCCATCAGCGCCGCGCTCGGCATCTGCTCCCACGAACGGGAGAGTCCGACGCGGCCGGGGAAGATGTCGCGCATTACGCCCGCAAGTGAACGGGCGCCGGGAAAGAGTCGGTGCGAGGTGGCGTACTTCTCCAGCTCGTCGAGCATCTGCCCCGCGGTCGAGTAGCGCTGGTCCGGACGCAGCGCCATTGCCTTGAGGATGATTCGCTCCAGGTCCAGCGGGAGCTCAGGCTTGATCGCGCGCGGGTTGGGAAAACGACCCTCGACGGTGGCCAGCATCATCAGCAGCGAGGTGCCGTACTGCTCGAACGGCCCACGCCCGGTCGAGAGGTAGTAGAGCAGCGAGCCCGCGGCGTAGATGTCGGTGCGCAGGTCCACCGGCTTTCCCGCCGCCTGCTCCGGCGACATGTAGCCACCCTTGCCCTTCACCTTTCCGTTTTGGGTGTGGTGTTCGTGAATCACGGCGCGGGCGATGCCGAAGTCGAGCAGCTTCACCGAGCCGTAGTAGGTGAGCACCACGTTGCTCGGCGAGACGTCGCGGTGCACCACCTTCAGCCACTCGCCCTGCTCGCCCTCGAGGTCGTGGGAGTAGTCGAGCGCCTCGAGCACCATCATCACCACCCGCAGAATCGCCGGCAGCGGCAGCGTCACGTTCTGCGCCCGGGCGCGCTTCACCAGGCGATCCAGCGACTCGCCCTCGACATACTCCATCGCGAGGTAGTAGCGGCCGTCCTGCTCGCCCAGCTCGAACGTCTGGGCGATGTTTGGGTGCTGCAGCCGCCCCGACAGCCGCGCCTCGTCGAGGAACATCTCTTTGAAGCCTTCGGCCTGCTCGATCTCCGGCAGCACTTCCTTGATCACCACCAGCTTGCGGAAGCCGTTGGGACCCTCGTGACGCGCAAGAAAGATCTCCGCCATCCCGCCTGAGGCCAGGCGGCGGACGATCTCGTAACGGCCGATGCGGTCCCCCGGGGTGTTCCCAGCCACGCACGCACTCTACTCGGGCTATCGCTTCATGGGGCGGCGCCGCCAGAGCAGCAGCAGCGGAAAGGCGAGCACCGCCCCCGTCCCGCCGCAGCCGCCCTCGCACTTCGCCACCCGGTACCCCGAATAGGTGCACTTGCCGTGGTTGCAGGTAAAGCCGCGCTCGCAGTCCCGGGTCACCGCGCAGACCGTGTTGTTGGTGCCGTCCCCGGTCTCCTGGGTGTTCTGCTCGGCGCCGCCGATGCCCACCGAGGCGTCGGGAATCGAGGCGTCGAACATGGAGTCAGGGTCCTGGGCCAGGGCAGACAGCCCCGTTAATCCGATCGCCAACACCAAGCTTCTCGAAACCATGACCGACAGAGGATAGTTTCCCCCGCCAGATGCCGCCCACCCTTCTGATCGTCGATGACAACAAGGAACTGCTTGCGGTCTTGACGCAGCTGTTCGAGGAGAGTGGCTACCAGGTCGCGGGCTTCGCCAAGGGAAAGCTGGCGCTCGAGGCGGCGAAGGCCAGCAAGCCGGCGGCGGCGGTGCTCGATGTGCTGCTGCCGGACATGATGGGCTTCCCTCTCGCCGAGGCGCTCCGCGCGGCCTACCCCGACCTGCCGATCGTCTTCATGACCGGCGTCTTCAAGGGCGGGAAGCACGCGATCGAAGTGCGCGAGAAATTCGGGGTGCACAACTACTTCGAGAAGCCCTTCGATGCGAAGAAGCTCCTCGAGGCGGTGAAGCAGCTGGCCCCGCCGGGGCAGATCGAAGTCGGGCAGCACCAGCCGACCTCCGAGGACTTCGAGCTCGACCTCGACATCGACGTCGAGGGCGACGAGGCGCTCGACGCGATGGAGCTGACGGGGAAGATCAAGGTCACTGGCGGGGGCAACATCTCCGCCGAGCTGAGCGGGGCGGATCTCCATGCCGCTCCCGCTTCGCGCGGCCCGGTGCCAGGCAAGCGCCCGCCGCCTCCCCCGAAGGAGGCGCTCGACGAGGCGGCCGGAAGGCGCGGCACCCGCACCGGCAACCTCGACGACAACCTGCCCGGGTTGATCAACGCCTTCTACCTCGCGCGCGAGACCGGTGAGCTGTCGGTGCAGCGGGCGAAGCTGAAGAAGGTGGTCTACTTCGAGGCCGGCACCCCGGTGTTCGCGCTCAGCAACCTCGCCGCGGATCGCTTCGGGCAGTTCCTGGTGCGGGTGGGGAAGATTCGCCCCGAGCAGTTCGAAGACATCGCGGTGGTCGCCCGCGAATCCGGCCGGCGCACCGGCGACGTGCTCGTCGAGCGCGGGCTGCTCAAAGAGACCGAGCGGCTCTATTACATTGGCCAGCAGGTGAAGGCGGTCATCTACAGCCTCTTCGGTTGGGAAGAAGGCTCGTACGTCGTCAGCTTCCGCGAGAAGGCGCGCGGCGAGGCGATCAAGCTCGACGTCCACCCGGGCAACTTGATCATCCGTGGGGTGAAGAAGCTCTACAAGCCCGACCGTCTCAAGCGGCTCGCGCCCCCGGAAAATCGCCTCATCCCCTCGCAGCAGCCGGCGTACGCCCTCAACGAGCTCGAGCTGGAAAAGTGGGAGGCCCAGCTGTTGCCGAAGATCGACGGCACCCGCACCAACGCAGAGGTGGTGGCGATCGCCGGTAAGGCAGAGCACCAGGTGCAGGCCTTCCTCGTCGCGATGCTCGGGCTGTCGATTCTCGAGCCGCGCGAGTAGCGGCGCTCCTTCGTGCGCGCGATCTTCTTCCTCCTGGTCGCGGCGCCCACCTTCACGCTCTTTGGCTGCAAGGACCCCGGCGTCGAGCGCTACGACCAGGCGCTGCACCAGTACGAGACGCTGGTGGGGCAGGGCGTCCGGCCCACCGACGCGCGCTTCGCCGAGGTGTCGAAGCTGCTCGACGAGGTGCCCGCCGGCTCGTCGGCCCACGTCCGCGCTGAGGCGCTGCGCCGGGCGCTGCAGAGCGCGCAGGCGCCGAAGGTGCGCACGCCGCTGGCGGTGCAGGGCGGCTCCCACCTTCCCGCCGAGGTCGCCGCCCAGCTGGTGCAGTGCCGCACGCTCGCCGAACAGCTCGGCACCACCCCCGAAGCCGAACGGCCGGCGAAGCTTCAGGCGCTCGACGCCTGCCGGGCCGCGGCGGAGCAACTCGACGAGCAGTCGCACGGGCTGGACGCCGGCGGATGAGCCGCCGGGCGCCGCCCTGGCTCGCGCTGACGGTCGGCTGCTGGGCCGCCGCCGCCCAGGCGCAGGTCGAGCTCGAACAACTGACGCCCGCTCCCGCCGCGCGGGGCTCGCTGCTGGTGGGCAACGGCCAGCTGCTGCAAGGCGGCGGCTACCGCGTCAGCACCGCGTTCAGCTACGCCCACGCGCCGCTGAGGACGACCAACTTCAGCGGCGGCAGCCAGACGCTGCTGCGGGACCGCCTCACGCTCCACGTCCTCGGCGCGGTCGGCCTCAACCGCTGGCTCGAGCTCGGCGCAGATCTCCCCTTCAGCCTCACCCAGAGCTCGCAGGTCGCGTCCTTCGCGCCCGCCACCGCCGGCATGGGCACGCCGTTTCTCCAGGCGAAGGTGGCGCTCCTCGACCGGAGCCACTTCTTCACCCTCGCCGCCGCGCTCGGCCTCGGGCTCCCGGTGGGCAGCGCCGCGGCGCTCGGCAACGGCGGGCTCGCGTGGGCGCCGCGCCTCGAGGCGGGCCGTGCCTTCGACGACTTCCAGGTGGGAATCGAGCTGGGCGCGCTCGCCCGCCCGCAGGTGGCGCTGGAGCGGTTTCCGGGAACTGGCGTCGGCTCTCAGCTCTACCTCGCGGCGACGGTGAGCGCGGTGGGCGACGGGCTGCGGGGCGAGGTCAGCGGCCGCGGCTACCTCTCGCTCTCCGGCGCTGCCCCTGGGCTGGAGGTGCTCGCCGGGGTGCGCTACCCGTCGAACGGCATCGAGCTGTTCGCGCTGCTGGGGCCCGGCATCGGGGGCGCGCCGGCCACCCCCAACTTTCGGCTGCTGTTGGGCCTCGCCTTGGGCAACGCCGGTCCGCCGCTGGGACGCTGCGACGCGCGCTACGACTACCCCGTCGCCGACTGCCCCGAGCTCGACAAGGACGGCGACGGGGTGAAGAACGGCGTCGACCTGGCTCCCACCGAGCCCGAGGACAAAGACGGCTTCGAGGACGAGGACGGCAAGCCCGATCCCGACAACGACCAGGACGGCATCCTCGACGTCGACGACTCCTGCCCCGATGAGCGGGGTCCGAGGGAGCTTCGCGGCTGCCCGGGCCCGACCAACCCCGACCAGCCCGCGCCCCGGCCGCTGAAGGAGCCAGAGCCGGCGGATCCGCCGCCCCTCCAGGAGTAACCGGTCACAAGGGTCCGTTTGACTCTTTCGTCTCGGGTCGTTAAGGTCGATTTGACTCTAACGACGGAGACTTCGATGATCGGGTTCCTCAAGGCAGCGCCGACGACCTATGTGATCCAGTTCAAGGGGGGCCGGGTGAAGCGCGAGGGCGCGGGGCTGACGTTCTTCTACTGGGCCCCAACCACCACTCTGGTGCAGGTGCCGCTGGCGAGCGTCGACGTCCCCTTCGCCTTCAACGAGGTGACCGCCGACTTCCAGGCGCTGACGGTGCAGGGCCAGCTGACCTACCGGGTGGCCGACCCGAAGAAGCTGGCGGGGCTGCTCAACTACGCCACCAACGACCGCAAGGCGTACGTCTGCGACGACCCGGAGAAGCTCAACGACCGCCTGGTGAACACCGCGCAGATCCTCACCCGCGCGGCGACCCAGACGATGACGCTCAAGCAGGCCCTGGTGTCCGCCGACAAGGTCGAGCGTCAGGTCCTCTCCGCGCTGGCCCAGGCCGAAGCGGTGACCTCGCTCGGCGTGCAGGCGCTGGCGATGTCGATCCTCTCGGTGCGGCCGACTCCGGAGATGGGACGGGCGCTCGAGGCCGAGGCGCGCGAGGGCCTGCAGCGCCAGAGCGACCTGGCGATCTACGACCGGCGCAACGCCGCCGTCGAGCAGGAGCGCCGCATCAAGCAGAGCGAGCTCGCCACCGAGGTGATGGTCGAGCAACAGCGCCGGCAGATCCGCGAGAAGAAGATGGAGGCGGACATCGCGATCGAGACCGAGCGGGCGAAGCTGATCGACGCCAAGGTCGCCAACGATCGCAAGGCCGCCGACAGCCAGAGCTACGCGCTCGAGGCGACGCTGAAGCCGGTGCGCAACCTCGACTGGAAGGTGCTCCACGCGCTCTCCTCGAACGGGGGGGACCCGGCGGCGCTGATCGGCCTGGCCTTCCGGGAGCTCGCCGAGAACGCCCAGAAGATTGGCGAGCTGAACATCTCCCCCGACCTGCTCCGGTCGCTGCTGGGCCCGGGAGAGCCGCCGGCGCCGGTGAAGCGGTGAGCGCGTACGAGAAGGTGGTGCTGGTGACGCGCAAGACCCGCCTGGCGGAGCTGGTCGAGCGCTTCAACACCCGGGCCCAGGCGAAGTTCTAGCTCACCCAGGCCGGCCTCGACTTCGACGGGTACCAGCAGGAGGACGACACCTGGCGGCGCTCGCTCGACGCGCTCCACGGCGCGCTCGACGTCGGCCTCAAGCTGCAGGTGCTCGATCGCGCGCACGTCTCCACCTACCTCTTCGCCCCCACCGACGTGGTGGTGGCGCTGGGGCAGGACGGGCTGGTGGCGAACACCGCGAAGTACATCGGCGCCCAGCCGCTGCTGGGCGTCAACCCCGACCCGCAGCGCATCGACGGGGCGCTGTTGCCGTTCACCCCCGCCACCGCCGGGCCGGCGCTGCGCGCGGTGGTCGCCGAGCACTTCAAGGTCCGCCCGGTGACGCTCGCCCAGGCGCGTCTGTCGGACGGGCAGCGGCTGCTCGCCTTCAACGACTTCTTCCTCGGGGCGAAGAGCCACGTCTCCGCCCGTTACCGGCTCGACACCGGCGCCGGCTTCGAGGCGCAGTCGTCGAGCGGGGTGATCGTCTCCACCGGCGCGGGCAGCACCGGCTGGCTCTCCTCGGTCTTCACCATGGCGGCGCAGGTCAGCGCGCTCACCGGGGGGCAGGCCGGCAAACCGATTCGCCTCGGCTGGGAGGACGCGCAGCTGGTCTGGGTGGTGCGCGAGCCCTACGTCAGCAAACACTCGAGCGCGCGGCAGACGGCGGGGCTGCTCGCGCCGGGCAAAGCGCTGAAGCTCGAGTCCCAGATGCCGTCGGGCGGCGTCGTCTTCAGCGACGGGATGGAGGAGGACTGCCTCCAGTTCAACTCCGGCGTCACCGCGGAGATCAGCGCCGCCCCGCAGCGCGCCCAGTTGGTGATTGGCGGCTAGCCTAAGCGGAGTGCCCCGGTGCGCGGCCGCGGGCTAACCTCGACCTCCCCCATGACTCGGATCAACGGTCCACGGGTTGCTCCCCCCGCGACCTCGCCCACCCCGGCGAAGACCCAGGCTCCTTCCGCCGCCGTGCCCACCGCTGCCGCCGGCTGGAAGCCGACGGCCCGGAGCAGCGCCCCTGCCACCG
>JAYVRT010001069.1:0-3029 GCA_043776025.1 Archangiaceae bacterium
TCACCTCGTCGGGGCAGCCGGCGTTCTCACTCGCCGAGCCGTACGGCCGGGCGGTGATTACCCAGCAGCGCACCGTCGTCGCCCCGGTGGTCGGCGGCGTCAGCCTCAACGGTTACGAATCGGGCACCAACAGCCCGCGGTGGAAACACGTGCTCGCCGCAGGGCAGGTCTTCGGCAGCGACCAGCTGCGCCTTGCGAGCTGGAGCACCAGCAAGGGTCCGCAGACGGTCGCGCTGACTTTCACCCGTCAATCGGGCGCGACCCAACTGCACGGCATCGTCACCCGTGACGGCAGCGAGGCGTTCACCTGCGACGTCACCGGGGTCAACAGCCGCACTGAGCCTCAGTTGTTCGAGGTGGCCAACGGGTCGATCGCGGTGATGGAAGGCAGCACCGCCTGCGGCAAGTGCGATCCACCCTACGCCGGCAGCAGCGCCGCGTTTCACACCGTGCTCGTCTCGCACCTGTCGATCGCCTCCGAGCCGTGGGTCGGGACCTTCGGGGGCGCGGGCCACGACCACCGGGAAGACCCGCTCACCGAGCAGCCCTCGAGCTTCACCCAGTAAGCCGCGCGGGCCGCCTCAGAGGTCTTCGAGGTCGAACCGCGCTGCGCCGCCGGACTCCTTCACCTCGACGGTCACCGTCTTCGGCCCACCGCTCGGAGGCACCAGTCTCAGGGTCTGCCGGCCGACCGGAAGGTTCGCCTTGAGCGGGGTCACGCCCAGGTCCCGCCCGCCGAAGAAGGCGTGCACCGGCGGCTCGACGACGAGCGAGAGCGAGCCGACCACCAGCGGACCTTCGGGTTCCCTGGATTCCTTGGGCTCGGTGGCGTTGGCGACGGCCGGAGCAGCCCTGCGGCGGCGGGTCTCCGGGCGCTTGCGCGGAGGCGGGTCGGCCTTCTTCGGCTCCTGCTTCGGCTCGTTGGCCGCGACCACCGGCTCCTTCTTCTTCGCCGGCTCGCCTGGCGGCTCGGGCGTGGGTTCCGGCGGCCTGGGCTCGGCCTTCATCTCGACTTTGGGCTCCGGCTTCACTTCTTTCGCGGTCGTCGCCGGCAGCTCAGGGGTGAGGCCCGCCGTTGGGCCCGGAGCGAGCGGCTTCTTCGCGCCGAACACCGGAATCGGCGTCAGTTGAGTGGAGGTGGCGGCGAAGGGGCCGAGCTTGAGGAGGAATGCCCCGGCTCCGAGGGCGCACAGCGCGAGCGCCCCTCCAACGGCGAGGAACTTCCCCGCGCCACCTCGCCGCCGCTGCAGCGTGTTGGTCGGCGGTTCCGCGCCCGGGTCGTCGCCGGCATCCGAGGCTTCGTCGTCGAACGCCGCCAGAGGTCGCTCCTCCTCCCCTTCCTCTTCAGCGTCTGCATGGGTGTCGAAGGGGCGTCCAATCGAGGTCTTCAGTCCTTGCTCGGCGTTCTCGGCGCTGTCGATGATGTCGGCGAACGGGTTGAAGACGGGTGCGGCAGGCCCGGTGGTTTCGGTGTTCGTCTGTTCCCCGGTGACGCTGCGCCCTTCGAGCACCACGTTGTTCGAGGCAAGCGCCGCGGGCCTCGCGGCGACGGTGCTGGCGCCGGCGCGGGCCTTCGCCTCGTCGCGGCTGTTGGCCTCGACCCGCTTGGCGCGAATCATCGCCAGCAGCTCCTCGGGCAGCGCGGTCGCGGGCATCGTCTTCGCGCCCTGGTCGTCGTCGTCGAAGTCGTCGGCGCTGGGAGTGAGGTCGATGTTGCGCGCTTCAATCTGCGTCACTTCGCGCGGCAGCACCCCCGTTGTCTCCCCGCGGGGAATCCCAGCGGGCGCGGCCGGTTGCAGCGGGGCGCGGGTGAGCCGGACGTCGACCCCCTGAGGCTCGGTGGCCATCTGGAGCCGCTGCTCGCCGGTGTTGCGCGGGGTCAGCGTCTTTGCCTCCGACCGGCGCACCGGGGCCGCCGGGGCGGCGGGAATCGTACCCGGCACCGTGGCCTTCATCGCCTTGGCGAAGTTCGGGTCCGCCGCGCCCCTGGGAGGCGTCGGGCTGTGGGACACCGGCTGAAGCTTGAGCGCCTTGCCGAGGTTCAGCTCCCCGGTGTGCTCGACTCCCTGGGCCTGTTCAATCAGCTCACGGGTCTGCACCCGCCGCTCGGTGTAGAAGCGCTGGACGAGGTCGCCAGATTGCTCCGGGTGCCACAGCTGGCCGGGGCAGGCCTTCTCGATGGCCCGGGCGAACTCGAGCGCGGTGCCGAAGCGCGCGTCGCGGTCTCTGGCCAGCGCCTTGAGCGTCACCTGGTCCAGCGCGGAGCTGACCTCGGCCGACAGCCGCGAGGGTGGGGCGACGTCTTCCCTCAGCGCGGCGAGCATTCCGTCCTCGGGGTTCTTCCCGTGGAACAGCCGCATCCCGGTGAGGCACTCGTGGAGCACCACCCCGAGCGCGAAGACGTCGGAGCGCGGATCCAACGGCTCGCCACGGATCTGCTCCGGGGACATGTAGCCGCTGGTGCCCTTGACCATCCCAATCGAGGTGAGGCTTCCGCCGCGCCGCCCGAGCGCCTTGGCGATGCCGAAGTCGAGCAGCTTGGTGGTGCCCTCGTAGGTCACCATGATGTTCTTCTCGGCGACGTCGCGATGAATCACCACCTGCTTGCGGCCCCGGGGGTCGGTGAAGTTGTGCGCGTAGTGGAGCGCGAGCGCGGTGTCGCGCACCGAGGCGAGGGTGAAGCCCAGGGGAATCGGCTCCTTCGCCTGGCGGCAGGCGCGGGCCATCTCCACCAGCGTCGCTCCCTGAACGAACTCCATCACCAGGAAGAGCGTCCCCTCGTCGGTGTCGAGGTCGAAGACCTGCGCGATGTTCGGGTGGTTGAACGCAGCGGTGGTGCGCGCCTCCTCGAGGAACATCTTCACGAACTCGTCTTCACCGCTGATGTCCGGGAGAATCGACTTGAGGACGACGATCTTCCGAAAGCCCGCGAGGCCTTTCTGGGTCGCAAGAAAGATCTCGCTCATCCCGCCCGTCGATAATCGACAGAGCAGCTCGTACTTTCCGAGACTCCGGCGATCGAGCTCGGA
>JAYVRT010001070.1:0-3028 GCA_043776025.1 Archangiaceae bacterium
CGCGGCTGAGCGCGGGGAAGAGGATCTCGTTGATCAGCGTCGACTTGCCCGCACCGGAGACGCCGGTTACCGCGACAAAGAGGCCGAGCGGGATCTCGACGTCGATGTTCTGGAGGTTGTTCTCCTTCGCGCCGTTGATCACCAGCTTCTGCTTCCCCGCGCGACGCCGGGTGGCAGGCACCTCGATCTCCTCGCGGCCGGAAAGAAACGCGCCGGTGAGGCTCTTGCTGTCCGCCATCACCTGCTTCGGGGTGCCCGCGGAGACCACCTCGCCCCCGAGCTCTCCCGCGCCGGGGCCGAAGTCGACGAGCCAGTCGGCCTCCTCCATCGTCTCTTCGTCGTGCTCGACGACGATCACCGTGTTGCCCAGGTCGCGCAGGCGCTTGAGCGTGGTGAGCAGCTTGCCGTTGTCGCGCTGGTGCAGGCCGATGCTCGGCTCATCGAGGATGTAGATCACCCCGGTCAGCTCGCTGCCCATCTGCGAGGCGAGGCGGATCCGCTGGCTCTCTCCGCCGCTGAGCGTCGAGGCGGTGCGGTCGAGCGTGAGGTAGGTGAGGCCGACGTTCTCGAGGAACCCGAGACGGCTGCGGATCTCCTTGGTCAGCTCGGCGGCGATCTTCTTCTCCGTCGGCGTCAGCGGCATCTCGTCGAGGAAAACCAAGGCGCCGCCGATCGTCATCCGCGACAGCTCGACGATCGACTTGCCCGCGACCTTCACCGCCCGGGATTCGGGCTTGAGCCGTTCGGCGAGGCAGGTGGGGCAGGGCTTGTCCGAGAAGAACTTCAGGTAGTACTGCCGCATCGACTCGGAGGTGGTCGTCTTGAAGCTCTTCATCAGCTTGTTGACCAGCCCTTCCCACGCCATCTTGAACTTGTAGTCCCCCCACTGCATCTTCAGCTCGGCGCCCTCGCTGCCGTAGAGGATCACGTCGCGGTGCTTCTTCGGCAGCTTCCCCCAGGGAACGTCGAGGTCGATTCCGAAGCCGGCGGAGAGCTGATCGACGAGATCCGCCGTCCACCCTTCGCCCTTCGCCATCCCGGTGGCCCAGACCTCGACCGCGCCCTCGCGGATGCTGCGGGTCTGGTCGGGGACGATCAGATCCGGATCCATCTCCGGTTTGCTGCCCAGTCCATTGCAGTCGGGACACATCCCCACCGGGTTATTGAACGAGAAGCTCGCCGGGGTCAGCTCGGGGAAGGAGAGCCCGCAGTGGTGGCAGGCGTTGAGCTCGCTCATCGGGCGGTCGGCCTTGGCGTCGGCCTTCTCGTCGGTGACGATCAGCACGCCCTTGCCTTCTTTGAGCGCGCTCTCCACCGAGTCGGTGAGCCGGGGCCGCAGGTCCGCCTTGAGCACGAGGCGGTCGATGATCAGCTCGATGTCGTGCTTGCTCTTCTTGTCGAGCTCGATCTTCTCCTCGAGGCCGCGGACCTTGCCGTCCACCCGGGCCCGGGTGAAGCCGCGCTTCTGGGCGTCGACCAGCAGGTCCTTGTGCTCGCCCTTGCGGTTGACCACCAGCGGGGCGAGCAGCTGCACCTTGGTGCCCGCTGGCGACTTCATGATCTCCTCGACGATCTGCTGCGCCGACTGCTTGCCCACCTTGCGGCCGCAGTTGTGGCAGTGCTGCACCCCGATGCTGGCGAAGAGCACGCGCAGGTAGTCGTGGACCTCGGTCACCGTGCCCACGGTCGAGCGCGGGTTGTTGCTCGCGGCCTTCTGCTCGATCGAGATCGTCGGCGAGAGCCCCTTGAGCGTGTCGTACTTCGGCTTGTCCATCTGCCCGAGGAACTGGCGGGCGTAGCTGGAGAGCGACTCGACGTAGCGCCGCTGGCCTTCCGCGTAGAGCGTGTCGAAGGCGAGGCTGCTCTTGCCCGAGCCGGAGACCCCGGTGAAGACGATCAGCTTCTTCTTCGGGATGTCGATGCAGACGCCCTTGAGGTTGTGCTCGCGGGCACCGCGCACCGACAGGAATTCCGGCTCAGACATGGGACGCCTCACTAGCACCGCACAGACGTTCAGGCTCGGCTTCTCGGAATCTGAGAAATGAGTAATGAAAATCGGCAGATGAAAAACAACCCGGAAATTCGGTGTCGGACAATTCCTGCATCGGTGGCTGCTGCACTCACTCTGACCACGTACCCCCTGGAGATACAAATGGCCGGCACTTCGATCAACGCCTTCGTCTCATCGATTCGCGGGTACGTCACCGCCAGCGTGAAGCGCGCGAACGCCGACTCGAACCCGTATCTGACCAAGGCCGAGGCGAAGGCGCTGCCGAAGGACCTGCGCGACAACTACGAGACCCATCGGGTGCTCGGCAACGGCAACGATCGCGTCTCCGCCAACAAGTTCATCCAGAAGTTCACCGCCTACGTGGCCGTGCAGGCCGAGAAGGCGGACCTCAACGGCGACGGGCTGCTCTCCACCGCCGAGGCGAAGAACCTTCCGAAGGACGTGCGCGACAACTTCGCGAACTACGTCACCTGGCGCTGATCTCGATTTCACCGCGCACCCGTCGGCGCCGATGAGGCTCGACGACAAAGAGAGGGCGGGCCGGCGATGAGCGGGTCCGCCCTTTTGTATTGGCTGCGTGTGGGATGACCGCGCCTTTGTGTTCGGTGCAGGTGCGGTGTCTATGCTTGGACCATGATCAGGATCCTCCTTTCTGCCGCGGCCGCGCTGCTCCTCGCCGGCTGCTTCCAGCCCGTTGATGAGTGGGCCACGGGTGGAGGGGCGGGTGGATCCGGCGGCGGCGGGGTTTGTGATCCCCAGCTGACGAACTGCGGGCCTGGCGGAGGATCAGGCGGCAACGGTGGCGGAGGAGTTGGCGGTTCGGGCGGCGGCGGCATCGGCGGTGGTGGCGGTACCGGCGGTTCGGGTGGCACCGGTGGGTTCGGCGGCGCGGGCGGCGTCGGAGGCACCGGAGGCACCGGAGGCACTGGAGGCACTGGAGGCACTGGAGGCACTGGAGGCACTGGAGGCACTGGAGGCACTGGAGGCGTCGGCGGCACCGGCGGCGTCGGCGGCACC
>JAYVRT010001071.1:0-10272 GCA_043776025.1 Archangiaceae bacterium
GATCAGCTCGTCTTCGGTCAGGTGATCCCCACCCTGACCGCGACCAGCATCGCCCGCGAGGTGGTGATCGCCGCCGGGCTCCCGCGGCACATCGAGGCCCACACCGCCGCGCGTGCCTGCGCCACCAGCATCCAGGCGTTGGTCGACGCGGCCAACACCATCGCCGTCGGCACCTCGGACGTAGCGATCATCGGTGGCACCGAGTCGATGTCCGAGCGCTGAATCAATTCCTGGACCACGATCCGCCCCAGCTCGAGGGCGGTCAGCTCTCCGAAGACGGTCCCCGCCTTCACGAACGGGGTCCGCAGGCCCCTCACGATTGCCACCCGTCGGCCGACTCTCGCCACGCGCGCACCTCCAGCCACCAAAGACGCGGCGCGTCATACGCCTCGTTGATTTTGGGGTCAACCAGCGGATCCGCCGCCGGGAGGAAGCGTCTCCGGCTTGTCCCTGCGACCGCTGTAGCCACGCCTCGCACCCGTGTTCACGGGGCATCCGTCCCCAGGGGTCGGTTGGTACGAACAGCGAATGGGTCTTTCCACTCGCTGCGTCGCTGTCGTGTTGTTGGCCTTCATCCCCCTGTCCGCGGCTGCCCGGCCCACCGAGGCCGAGAAGGCAAAGAAGACCGCCGAGAAGAAGCTCGACGCGTTCGAGAAGAGCTACGACCCGTCGAAGGATCTGTCGCGAAAGAACCCCGAGAAGCTGACCAAAGACGTCGCCGAGCTCGACGAGGCCCTGGCCGCGCTCAGCGCCGTCGACGCCGCGGCCGCCCAGGAGCTCACAGCGCGCCGCGACGCGCTGGTGAATCAAACCCGGCAAGCGGTGGGCGGCGCGGTGTCCGGGAAGAACGACGAGGTGTTCAACAAGCACTTCGCCAAGCTTCAGGAGCAGTTCGACCCCGAGAAGAGGCGCCTCGAGAGCGTCGACGCCTCTGCCCTCAAGCGCGCGAGAGACGAGGTCGACCGCGACATCGCGAAGTTCGAGGGGGCTGCCCGCAAGCCGTACGAGGAGAAGCGCGACGCGTTCTTCGCGACGCTGCAGGCGAACATCTCGAAGGCGAAGCAGACGAAGCTGCGCAGCGAACTGACCGCCGCCGTGCCTGACCTCGCGCCCTCGCCCGGTGCCGAACGCGTCGCCCCGATGCCGCCGACCTGGTGCGAAGGCGTCGAGGCCGCGCTGGCGCAGACGTACGACAACTACCACGTGCCCAGCTTGTCGATGAGCCCCGACACCTCGCCGCCGCAGGCGCTGGTGAACGTGGTGACCTTCTCCTGCTTCGACCCTGAATTCGACGTGCGCCAGAGGTGGGTCGCCTGGTTTCGGCAAGGGCTGGCCAACACCTATGGGCTGGAGCCGGTGGCCTCGGCGCGGCTGCTGAAGCTCGCCGCGAAGTTGGCGATCGCGGGTGATGTCGAGGCGCAGCGCAAGGCCACCTGCGCGCAGTTCGAGCCACTGAAGACGGGTCCCGCCGAAGCGCGCTACTCGCGCAGGCTCGAGCGCACTGCCCTTGGCTGCTCGACACCCGCGAGCGACGACGAGCGGCTCTCCCCCAGCGTGATCGACGTGCCACATGGGCTCTCCTCCCAGCTCGCGGCCGCCGCGCTCTCCAGTCAGCTCGTCACCCAGGGCTTCCACTCCAACGACGGGAAGCTGACCGGCTTCGCGATCGCCAACGCCGTCGTTACGCTCGACACCGCGGCGTTTGAACAGGAACTGGCCGGTTGGAAGCTGAACGAGGTCGGCGTCATCACCGCGACCTTGAACTTCTACGCCGTCGTCCAGGTAATAAAGCGGCTCGAGCCTGAGGCGCGCGCGCGCAACGCGAGCGTGTTGATCGACGCTCCGAAGAAAGGGGCCCAGGCGTTCGCCGCTTCGCTCGCCAGCACCCAGGCGGCGATCGATGTGGCGCTCGCGCTGGAAGATCAGAAACGCACCGGCACCTTGAAGGGCTGCGCGCAGTCTCTGTACGGTGAAGTGGCCGCGGCGGCCAAAGGGCAGAGGGCGCCGCTGGACGAGCTGCGGCTCGACGGGCTGCTCGCCTACAAGCTGACGTTCTGCGGGCGCAACGACCCGGACGCTCCGGTGATGGAGCGCGTGTTCGGCTACTACGCCGAGCGGTCGGTGCCGGTGCGGGGGCCCTTCACCGCCGCCTACCTCGCGCTGATCGAGGCTTACAACGCCCAGGGCCAGTCGGGCTCGAAGGCCGGGTTCGACGCGACCGCGAAGCGGGGCGGTGGCGGCCCAGACAGCAACGACCCGTACGTCCCCGGCCGCAGCCCAATTCCCCCGCCTGCGCTGGAGCACAACAACACCATCAACCCCGCGATGCTCGCGACCGGCGTGGTGAAGAGCGTCGAGAACCAGGGGGCCCTCACCAAGATCTCGTTTCGCACCGAGCACTACCGGGTGCCAGTGCTCGAGTGCCACGAGACGAACAAGATCGATCGCATCACCGATGACGGCACGATTCTCTATCGCTCGAACTGCAAGAAGGTCGGCGAGAAAGAAGAGACGTCGACCAACGGGCCGATCACCGTCCCCACCTACGCCGCCCACGGCGTCTCGGCGGGCAGCCTCCTTCGCTACGAGAGCGCCTACGTGAACGACGACGTGAAGGGGCAACCCCACCGTGGGTGGGTGGTCGAAGCCTGGGACTCGTCGGAGCGCAAGGCGCGGACCTCGCTGTTCGGCGTGGCGCAGTAGAGGGTCAGCGGGCTACGACCGCCTCGATGACGGCGCTTTCCAGGGTGCGGGTGGCGATCGTCGAAGACGACGACGTGCTGCGCGGGTCGCTCGCCGACCGGATCGCGGCAGTGCCTGACTTCGAGCTCGTCGGCGCGGCGTCGACGCTCGCCGCCGCGGTGAGCCTGCTCGAGCAGCAGCCCCACGTCTTCCTCGTCGACCTTGCGCTGCCCGACGGCTCGGGCTTCGAGCTGATCGCCCGCATCCGCAAATCAGCCAGCGAGTGCAAGGCGGTGGTGATCTCGGTGTTCGGCGACGTGCGAAACGTGGTGCGCGCGATCGAGCTGGGCGCCGACGGCTACCTGCTCAAGGGCGCCGGGCTCGAGCAGATGACGCACGCGATTCGCACGGTCCTCGAGGGAGGCGCCCCCTTGAGCCCGTCGGTGGCGAGTCACATTCTCGGCAAGCTGCGTGGAGCCGACGCAAAGGCGCGCGGGGGAGCCCCGGTGCAGTTGACGGACAGAGAGCGCGTGGTGCTCGAGAGCCTCGCCAAGGGTCTGACCTTCAAAGAGGTCGCGGCGATTCACGGGATCTCGCACCACACGGTGGGCGATCACGTCAAAGCCATCTACAAGAAGCTCTCGGTGAACTCACGGGGCGAAGCGATCTACGAAGCGGCGCAGAGCGGGTTGATCCGCCTCGACCCGGAATGAGCCCCTCTGCGTTCGTCAATGATCGCCTGGCCGCGCTGGGTGACCGTTTCCTGCCGCCCGGGCTCACCGACCCCGCTGCCATCCGGCGCACGCGCGCGGCGATTCTGCAGAGCGGGCTGGGCCTGTTCTTCACCGTCACGATGGGCTCGCTCTACGCGGCGTTCGGCTCGCCAGCGTCGGGCGCGGCGATTGGGCTCCTCACCCTCGGGCTCCTCGCCACGCCGTTCGCGATCCGGCGCGGGCTCTCGACGGTGGCGATCGGCAACGGGATGATCGGCCTGACGTTGTGCGCGACCGGCGTCGTCGCTTGGCGCTCGGGTGGCTTTGCGTCTCCCGCGACGGTGTGGTGCTTCCTGCTGCCGTTGATGGCGTACGTCGCCTGCGGGCGGCGGTGGGTGGTGGTCTGGGCGGGCGCGTCTTCGCTGCTGCTCGCGTTGCTCTTCGCCGCGGAGCTGGGCGGCGTCGTCTTCGCGCAGGACTTCACGCCTGCGATGCTCTCGCTGCTTCGGTTGTCGGGCTACGCGGGCGTCGTCCTCGCGACGCTCTCGGTGCTGATGGTGGTCGATGGGGTTCGCCTCGCCTCGCAGCGCGCGATGGACCTGGCGAATCAAACGATCGAACGCGAGCGGATCTTGAGCGACATGCACGATGGCGTCGGCAGCCAGTTGCTCGGGCTGAGCCTGCAGGCCCGCGCGGGGCGCCTGGGGCCTAACGAGCTGGCAAACGGGCTCGACAGCTGCCTCGACGATCTGCGCCTCATCGTCGATTCGCTCGACCCGCTCGAACGGCCGCTTCAGACCGCGCTGGGTGAGCTGCGGTCTCGCGTGCAGCCGCGCTGCGACGCAGCTGGCGTCGAGTTGGTTTGGCGCTGTGAGCTCGGAGAGCTGCCCGGCTGGTCGGCGAGCGGCACCTTGCAGGTCCTGCGCGCGTTGCAGGAGATTCTGTCGAATGCGCTGCGGCACGCGCAGGCGAAGCGCATCGAGGTCGAGGCGAGCGTGGCGGCCTCGACGCTCTGCCTTTCGGTGCGAGACGACGGCGTCGGCTTCGATCCGGGCCACCCGCCGCGCTCGGGGCGTGGGCTGAAGAACCTGCGCGTTCGCGCCCAGAAGCTCCGGGGAGAGATATCGGTCACTGCCGCGACGCCCGGAACGCGCGTGCTGCTTCAATGCCCGGCGGCGGCCCGGGGCTGGTCGCAGTGACGCGAGGAACGCGAGGCCGGTGAGGTGCCGCGATGGGGCCACAGGCCCGTCGCGATGCCAACCGGTGCCGACTCTGGCGCTGCTTCAGGTTGTCATCGGCGGCGCCGGTGTGCTCTGACCCCGCCCGCTTGAGCGCTCCGTCGATCTCCCTCGCCGTGGTCACCGGGGCCACGGGCCACGTCGGCAACACCCTCGTCCGACACCTGCTGGAAAAGAAGATCCCGGTGCGGGTGCTGGTGCGCGGCGACGCCACCGCCCTCGAGGGGCTGCAGGTGGAGCAGGTGAAGGGCGACGTCACCGACCCTGCATCGCTGAACGCCGCGTTCGCCGGGGCCGACGTCGTCTTTCATGTCGCTGGCCTGGTGAGCATCACCACCGGCAACGAGGCCGCGCTGGAGCAGATCAACGTCGAGGGCACCCGAAACGTCGTGGCCGCCTGCCGCGCCGCGAAGGTGCGCCGGCTCGTCTACACCAGCTCGGTGCACGCGCTGACCGAGCCCACGGGCAGCGTCGCGGTGCTCGACGAGGCCGCCGGCTTCGACCCGGCCCTGGCGCATGGGGCGTACGGAAAGTCGAAGGCCGCGGCCTCGCGCTGCGTGCAGGAGGCGGCCCGCGCGGGCGAGCTCGACGCGGTGCTGGTGCTGCCCACCGGCTGCGTCGGGCCGTGCGACTTCCGCTTCTCCGAGCTGGGCAACCTCGTCGCCCGGGTCGGCAAGGGCCGGATGCCAATCATCATCGGCGGCGGCTACGAGTGGGTCGACGTGCGCGACGTCGCCGCGGGGACGCTGGCCGCCGCGGAGCGCGGGCGCACCGGCGAGGCCTACCTGCTCAACGGTTCGCGGCTGTCGACCGTCGATCTCTGCGCCGCGATCGCGCGCGCCGCCGGTCAGCGGCCGCCGGCGATCTGCCTGCCGCTGTGGATCGGCCGCGCGGTCGCCGTCTTCGGCCCGCCCTGGGAGCGCCTCACCGGCCGCCGGGCGCTGGTGACGCCTTACGCGATCCACACCTTGAGCGCGAAGTTCACCGTCAGCAGCGACAAGGCGCGGCGCGAGCTGGGCCTCACCACCCGGCCGGTCGAGCAGTCGCTGGCGGATGCGTGGGAGTGGCTCAACAGCCACCCGAAGAGCCCGATGCTCCGCAGCCTGAAGGTCGGCCCCGGCCGCAGCGTCCAGGCCTGAGCCCCGCGCTCAGTGACGGGCGCTGCTCAGCCGGCCCCAGAGCGCCGCCCAGCGCAGCACGAGGAGCAGGCGGCGCCGCTGGAGCGCATCCATCGCGGTCGAGTCGAGCCAGTCGGCGAGCACCTGGACGTTGCCGACCAGCCGGCTTTGCGCTGCGAGCGAAGGGATTTCGAGCTGAAGGGTCTTCACGGGTGCGAAGTGTCTACGCGTGCCGGCCCCCGCGCGAATTTCCGGCTCGAGGCCCGGGCACGCTGGGTCGCGCACCTTGGGCGCCTCCAGCAGCGGCGTTGGCGTGGGCGCACGGCGGGGGACTATGGTCCGCGCTCGATGCGCACCCTCCCCTGCCTCGCTCTCGCAGTCCTCAGCGCCGCCGCCTCCGCCGCGACCGGGGTCTGCGACGTCAGCGCTGGCGACAACGGCCCGAGCGAGCTGGCCTGCGTCGCGGCGATCAACGCCCTGGGCGCGAACACCGTCGTCGCCGACATCTTTCACGACTCGAACGGGAAGACCGGCGATCAGCTCCCCGTGTACGGGAAGTTGGTCAACCCCTTCGTCGGCTGCCCCGACACCAACAACGCCTGCAACGGCAGCTCGGTCGCGGGGCAGACGGTGCCGGGCGCGTACGTCTGCGAGAACGCCGCCCGCGACTTCGCCACCGTCGCCTCCTACGTCGAGACGCTCGACTGGCGCTGGTCGAACCCCTACCGGATGCTCGACGCCCACGGGGTGCTGGCCAACGGGTGCCCCGACTGGAGCCAGAGCGTCGTCGACGGCAACAAGGAAGGCTACAAGCCGTGGGAAGGGCTGGTCTTCGATCTCGGCGGCCCGTCGAACCGGGTGGTGCTCTTTCCGATCAACGACCACGGCCCGCAGCCCTGCGAGTCGGTGGAGTACACCGTCTACCTCACCAACAACCTCGGCTCGCGCGACAAGATCGAGAACCCGACGACCACCGGGGCCGACCCGACGAAGTGGAACCGGGCGAAGCTGTCGAAGATCTACCTCGAGGGCTGGAAGAAGCTCCGCGCCGGCGTCGACCCGGGCCTCAACTACACGATCGAGGCCGACTCCTTCACCAGCGTCTGGTCGCTGCCCTGCGGAATCACCTTCCGCTACGTCGGGGTGATCTCCGGCAACGACGGCAAGGACATCCCCGAGTGCAACTTCGACTCTTCTGAGTCCGAGCTCGACGCGGTCGCCGGGCTCACCGAGGGCGGCGCGGGCGTCTGCCCCGACGCCGATCGCGACGGCTTCGTCGACTGCAACTGCAACGGCCACCCGGTGATCTGCGACTGCAACGACGCCAACGCGATGATTCACCCTGGCGCCGCCGAGGCCTGCGACGACGCGGACCTCAACTGCGACGGCAAGCTGTCGGGCTGCCTCGCGACCCAGGTCTGCGACCAGAAGCAGTGCCGCGACATCTGCGGCGGCGAGATCCCGATCTGCCCCCCGGGCCAGCAGTGCAAGCCGGTGGACGGAGGGTTCACCGCCTGCAAGCCCAACGACTGCACCACCGCCAGCTGCCCGCTCGGCACCACCTGCGACGCGGTGACGAAGACCTGCCGGCCGTCGTGCTCCGGCGTCACCTGTCCGATCACCCAGATCTGCCGCGAGGGGCTCTGCGTCGACCCCTGCGCGAACATCGTCTGCCCCAGTCCCCTGCTGTGCGTCGGCGGCGCCTGCCAGGCACCCTGCAGCTGCTTCAACCTCGACACCGGCTGCCCCACCGGACTCGTCTGCGACCGGCCGGTGAACGCCTGCGTCACCACCGGGTGCCAGGGGAAGAGCTGCACCGCGCCCCAGGTCTGCAACCTCGCCGGCGTCTGCCAGAACCCCTGCGACATGATCACCTGCCCCGCGACGCAGAAGTGCGACGCGGCGAAGGGCGGCTGTGTGGGCAACTGCGCAGGGGTCACCTGCGGCGACGGCGGCGTCTGCAACCCGCCCTCGGGCGCGTGCGTCGAGCCCGGCTGCGTCAACGTCAGCTGCGTCGCCCCGGCGACCTGCAAAGGCGGCGCATGCACTTCACCTCCGGTCGACGGCGGTGCCGGCGGCGGCGGTGGTCAGGATGGCGGCGGCACCGGGGGCGGGTCGGGCGGAGGCTCGGGGGCGACCGGCGGCGGCAAGGGTGGCGGCGGGGGCACGACGGTCGCCAGGTCGAGCTGCGGCTGCTCCAGCTCGGGCGGGCTGCTGGCGATGATCGGACTGCTGGCGGGCGTGGGGCTCAACCGCCGCAAGCGCCTGGTGCGGTAGGTCAGGGCCCGAACAGCCCGGCCCCGAACGGCACCAGCGCGACGTTGGTGTTCTCGAGGACGGCCCCCCGGTCGGAGGCCAGCGTCCGAAGCACCGCCTGGGAATCCTCGGTGTTGTAGCGAAAGGTGAAGATCTGGCCCCCGGCGGCGAGGACGCGATCCGGTCCGAAGAACTTCGCCGACCTCAGCTTCAGCTCGTTGGTGGTCATCGTCACCAGCGGCTCGCCGCGGGCGACGTCCCAGAGAATCACCCGGCCGTCCCAGCCGGTGCTCACCAGGCGCGTCCCACTCGGGTCGAACGCCACCGAAGTGACGTAGCCCTCGTGGCCGATCAGCGTCTTCATCAGCCGCGGCGGATCGAGCTCCCACAGGCGCACCGTCTTGTCCCAACCGCCCGAGGCGGCGTACCGCCCGTCCGGGGAGATCACGACGGAGCGGACGCCGCTCCAGTGCCCGAGGAGCGCCCCGAGGCGCTGTCCGGTCTGTCGATCGAAGATGCCGATCGTCTTGTCGTAGCTGGCGGTGAAGATCCGCGTTGGGGTGAAGGCGATGTCGAACACCGGTGCGGTGTGGCCCACGAGGACTTGCGGCGCGGCGGTGAAGGGCCGGGTGAAGATCTCGACCGTCGAGTCGGCCGCCCCGACCCCGAAGGCGTCGCCGTCGGGCGAGAGGCCGAGCCCAGTGAGCGCCTGCCCGGCCAGCAGCACCTTCGGTGGCCCCTCGGCAGGGACCCGCTTCAGCGAGGGAGGCGAAGGGTTCCCGGTGGTCACGACGAAGCCCCCTTCCGCCAACGGGCGCAGGTCCCGGGGAAAGTCGTCGAGCGGCGTCCGGCCAAGGATCTTCAGCGAGCCCGGGTCGATCACCACCAAGTCCCTGGCGCCGATTGCGACGAGGCGGCCCTTCGAATCGAGGTCGAGGTGGTTGAAGAACAGCGCTCCGGGAAAGGTGGCCTCGGGCGCCCTCAACGACAGGATCACCCCGCGCCCGCCAGCGACCCACACCCGATCGCCGCCGCGGGCGAGCGCGATTCCGTCCTCCTCGATCGCCTCGTTGTCGCTCTGCTGGGGCTGAAAGCTGTCGAGGTTCCAGTAGCGAACCACCGCGTCGTCGCCCGTCGAAGCGAGGCGTTTTTCTCCCAGCCAGGCGAGCGCGTTGACCTTCTGGCTGTGGCCGGTGAAGACCTGGCTGACACTCCCGTCGGCCGGCCAGATGCGAATCGTGGTGTCGCGAGACGCCGAGGCGAGCGCCCCTCCCGGGGAGTAGGCCACCGCGAGCACCGAGTCGGTGTGACCATTGAGGGTCGACTGGAGCACGCCGTCGATCGACCAGAGCTTCACCGACCTGTCCCAGCTGCCAGAGGCGATCACGTCGCCCGCGGGGCTCACCGCCAGACCGTAGAGAGGGTGATCGTGCGCCTGCCACCGCCCGAGCTCCTCGAGGCTGCCCAGCGACCACCGGCCCAGGGCTCCGGCCTCAGTGCCAGCCGCGACCCAGCTGCCGTCAGCAGAGATCGCCACCGCGTTCACCGGCGTCGTCGATTGGAAGACGAGGCGCGAGGTCCCCTGCTTCAAGTCCCACAGCAGCAGCTTGCCGTCGTCGGCGCCCGAGACCAGGTGGACCCCATCGGCGGTGAAGGCCAGCGCCTTGATCACGTCGGTGTGCCCCTTGAGCTCGCGAGCGACGGTGCCGTCCGCGCGGCCATAGAGGAGGATCCGTCCGTCCTGCGCGCCCACGGCGAGCTGGGTCCCATCGGAGGAGCTGGCGAGCACGGGGATCGCAACCACGCCGGGTGGGCTGACGCGCGCCTGGATCCGCGAGTGGCCCAGCGTCGCCGACAGGCCGTAGCGGGCGAAGTCCGAGTCTTCCAGACGAAGGGCCGCGGCGAAGAGCGCCGCCGCGGTGTCCCATGCCGCGCGGCGCTGCGCGGCCGCGCCCTTCTCTCGCAGCGTCTGGGCGAGCGCCGCCCGGGTGCGGAAGTTCTGAGCGACGGCCAGCGAGGCCGCCACCAGCAGCACCGCGGCAACGACGGCGCCGAAGCCGATCACCTGGCGATGGCGGCGAAGCGACAGGCCGATCCGCTCCCTCAGCGCGTAGTCGTAGGCGTCGACCATTCCGCCCGAGAGCCAACGGGAGAGATCGGCCGCGAAGCCGGACGCGTCGGGGTAACGGACCGCGGGATCCACCGCCAGGGCGCGCTCGGCGATCGACGCGAGCGCGGGCGGCACCGTCGGCTCGCCCGTGCGCA
>JAYVRT010001072.1:0-3022 GCA_043776025.1 Archangiaceae bacterium
GACCTGCTGTTCGAGTTCGACGAGGATCGGCTCAAGGCGTCGGCAGACTCGAAGCTCCGTCCGGTGGGGCAGCTGCTGCGGCTGAACCCCCGGCAGCGCGTCTTGCTCGAGGGCCATGCGGACACCATCGGCGGCGATCAATACAACCAGGAGCTCTCCGAGCGCCGTGCGCAGGCGGTGAAGAAGTGGCTCGTCGAGCAGGCGCAGATCAAGGCCGACCAGATCGACACCGTCGGCTATGGCAGCTCGAAGCCGATCGTCTCCGCCGACCGCAGCCCCGCCGAGCAGAAGGCCAATCGCCGGGTCGAGGTGCGGGTGCTTGCGCACTGAGGCTTCACGGGCTGCGCCGACGCGTTGGGGCCCTGCTGCTGGCGCGCAGATGCGCGGAAGTTGAGTCGTTTTCCCGCAAATAGATCGTCGAGCGGCGTCGCCCGTTTGAATCCGCACCATGAGAAAACTCTTTCGCTCTGCGTGTGTGATCGCCGCCCTCGCCGCTCCCCTCGCGTTCGCCGCCGACGCTCCGAAGCAAGCGCCGGACCCGACCGAGCAGGTGAAGCAGGACCGCCCGACGCTCGAGGTGGTGTTCGTGCTCGACACCACCAGCTCGATGGGTGGGCTGATCGAAGGGGCGAAGGAGAAGATCTGGTCGATCGCCTCGCGGATGGCGACGGGCAAGCCGACGCCGCGGATCAAGGTCGGGCTGGTCGCGTACCGGGATCGCGGCGACGCCTACATCACCCAGCGGTTCGATCTCACCGACGACCTCGACACCGTCTACAAGAACCTCAAGGCGTTCAAGGCCGAGGGCGGCAACGACACCCCGGAGCACGTCGGACAGGGGCTCGGAGAAGCGGTGCAGCTGATGTCGTGGAGCCAGGACAAGAAGACCGCGAAGATGATCTTCCTCGTCGGTGATGCGCCACCGCACGACGACTACAACGACCAGTTCAACAGCCAGAAGATGGCGAAGGCGGCGATCGCGAAGGGGATCGTGGTGAACACGATTCGCTGCGGAGACCAGAGCGACACCGAGGCGTCGTTCCGCACCATCGCCCGGCTCGCCGACGGCAGCTTCGACAGCATCGGGCAGTCGGGCGGGATGGTGGCGGTCACCACCCCGTTTGATGAGACGCTCTCGAAGCTCAACAGCGAGATCGCCGACACCAGCGTCTACGCCGGCCGCAGCGAGGTGCGCGAAGAGGGCGAGCACTACAAGGCAGCGCAGAAGGCGATGGCACCGTCCGCGTCAGCCGACCGGTTGAGCTACCGCACCAACGCCGGCATGGGCGCGTCGGGCGGCGGCGGGCTGAGCGCCCTGGATCTCACCGCCGCGCCAGAGAAGGTCGCGCAGGTCAAAGACGCGGAGCTGCCCGAGAACCTGCGGAAGATGCCGAAGGCACAGCAGGTCGAGTTCCTCAAGGCCCAGCAGGCGCAGCGCAAGCAGCTCGAGGCGAAGGTGCTCGAGACGAGCAAGCAGCGCGACGCGTGGATCGCGAAGAACGCGGCGGCGAAGAAGGACTCGTTCGATGGCCGGGTCTTCGAGTCGGTGAAGAAGAGCGCGGCCGCCGTCGGCGTCGCCTACTGAACTTGCTAGACACGTCGGGTCCGTCTCTGTTTCATGGCCACATGACCCTTCGCACCTTCGTGTTGTTCGCAGCGCTCTTGGCAGGATGTTCCGGTGGCAACTCCGGGACTGGCGGCGGTTCGGGCGGAAGCGGCGGCGCCGGGGGTGGTGGCGGTACGGGTGGCACGGGCGGCACGGGCGGCACGGGCGGCACGGGCGGCACGGGCGGCACGGGCGGCACGGGTGGCACGGGTGGTTCCGGTGGGGGCGCAGCGGGAAACAACTACACCCTTCCGGCGGGCTCCTGCTTCACGCTGGCGACGGGGACGAGCATGTCGGCCGGCTCGGGCACCTGCGGCGACCTGCAGGGGCTGAACGGAGCGAACGTCGATCTCGCGAGCCCTGCTGGCTCCGGCGGCACGGGGATGGGCGCGTTCTGCGAGCTGGCGGGGACGTTCGCCGGCCTGAGCGCAGTCCCGAGCACCTACTCGACCTGCACCTGGAGCTCGTACGTCGAGGGGCTGAACGGCCTGGCCAACCACGGCTTGATCGTCCGCGACACGACGCACGTGCACCATTGGAAGATGTTCATCACCTCGAACACGCTTCCGAACCTGGTCTTCTCGCTCGCGCCGATCGACTGAGGGCGCGGCACCGGCTCAGGCCGCGGTGAAGCCGGAGTCCGTGGGCGCTGCGCCGATCTGGATCCGCCGCCGTGCACCGCTGGGTGTGCGTGAGCGCAAGTCAGGCAAGCCAATATGCTGCTCTCCATGGGTGGGCGAGTTTGGTGGTCGATGCTCGTGCTGCTGATGCCTCTGGGGGCATTGGGGAGAGACACCAGAGACCCGATCTTGCTCACCCAACGCAACGTCGACGGTGGTGTTGTCTGTTCGGGTTGTCTCGTCGCGCTGCCCGCGCTGGAGTTCGCCGCCAGCTCCGATCCCACCGCCTGTGCTTCGGCAGGGGTCGTCTACACCCTCGACCTCGAGCTGCGGCCGATCGGCCAGGTCTTCCTCAACGCTCCGACCCACACCTCGACGATGGTGAAGACGCCCTGCACCCAGCAGCAGTACCCGTGGATTCTCGCCACTGGCCTGATTGCGGGCGTCGCCTACCACTGGCAAGTGAACGAGGAGGCCAACAGCGGGAGCATCGCGAACTACGTCGCGTTCGCCGATGGCGGGGTGGCCTTCGTGCTCGCCGTTGGGGGATCGCAGGGCGACGCGGGCTCGTCGACCGATGCAGGCGAGGTCGACGGTGGAACGCCGAACGATGCAGGCGCTGCGAACGATGCCGGTGTCGGCGACAGCGGCACGATCAGCGATGCGGGGCCGAGGCTCGATGGAGGGGGCGATCCGCCGCCCGAGGCGACTCCCCTGCAACTCGGAGTCGGTTGCTCCTGCGGCGCGACCGAGCGAACGCCGCTCATCCTGCTTGGGCTTCTGCTCCTCTGGATTG
>JAYVRT010001073.1:0-10245 GCA_043776025.1 Archangiaceae bacterium
GGACGACGATGCTCGCCACCGGCCCGACGAGGTTAATCGGGTAGGTGACGACGCGCCGGGTACCGAAGCCCACGCCCAGGGCGTTGATGTCGCCGTAGCCGACGAAGCTGAACTTCGGCCCGATGAAGGTCGCGTCCATCGTCTCCCGAAGAATCGGCACCGCCTGCACCGGGGCGTCGGAGGAGAGGTTCACCAGCGTCAAGTCGTTGGTGAGGCTGACGTCGTTGTAGCCGGGGTGGCGCACGCTGTTGACCACGCCGCGGGTGGTGCTGGCGCCTGCGACCTCGAAGAAGACCTGGGTGATCGCGTCGACGCCGGTGCCCCAACAATGCCCGGCGGTGATCACCGTGCGCTTGGAGATCAGGGTGCCGGAGCAGAAGCCGCCCTGGCTGTTGCCGACCATCACCACGTACCAGTGGGACGGCTCGGAGACCCCGCCGACGATCTCCTGGCGGGTCCGACGGGGCGCGAGCGGGCTCGAGGCCGGCGCCCCCTCACAGCTGAGCAGCGCCGTCGCCAACAGCGCGGCAAGCAGGCCAATCGGTCGATTCAGGACGAACACCTCGAGCGGCCCCTTTACGCGTCGCACCATAGCCGGTGGAGGCCGGCTACTGCACCACCACGGTGCCGGACCACGCGCTGTGCGTCTTGCCCGGCTCGACCGTCTTCACCTCGACCGCGTAGCTGCCCGGCTTCAAGCCCACCGCGGTGCGCAGCGAGGAGCTGCAGCGGCACCGGCACTGGGTGCCGTCGAAGCTGTCGGTGATGGTGACCTCCTGGGCGGCGACGTCGACGGTGGTGGTCGCCTTGAGGCAGCAGGCGTGCGGCACCTCGTGGGTCACCACCAGGCCGGTGGCGATTCCCGAGGCCTCGACCTTCTCCTCCGGCAGCAGCGCCCGCGTCTCCGCCGGCTCTTTGTCAGGCGTGGCGGCGCAGCCGGCGACCGAGGTGCGAAACCCGCCCGTCTCCGGCGGCGGCAGGACCATGCCCGCCAACGGTTTGTTGTCTGGCGCAGGCTTGGCGTCGCCAGCCGGAGCGACCGGCTCGTTCGCCTTCGCGTCTTCCTTCACCTCGGTGTGGGCGCAGCCGGCCAGCGCGGCGATCAACAGCGCGATCGCGAGCCTCACGGGGTCACCGCCACGCCGACGACGGCGTCGCCCTTGCCGCCGGCGTTCTCGACGCGCAGCACGCCGAACACCTGCTGGGCCGGGAGCACCTTGCGGTACTCGAGCGTCAGCTGGAACTCCTGCAGCCCGTTGGCTCCGGTGGTGGGGGTGAAGGGGGTGCCGGTGCCCGCGGCCAGCGCCTCGGCGCCGTTGGTGGTGCTGATCGTCTTGACCACCGGAGTCAGCGTGCTGCCGACGGCGGGGTTGAGCTCTCCGAACGCGCCGGCGGTGTCGACGTAGTACGCGTCCGACGCCAACGTCACGTTGCCCTGGGCGTCGCTGGTGAAGACCAGCTGCCGCACGCAGCTCTGGGCCTGGACGGAGGCGGACTTCTGGTAGGCGAAGAGGATGTTGAGCTCGATCTTGTTGGCGCCGGCGGCGGAGACACTGGCGAAGCCGAAGCCGGTGTTCGTCCCCTGTGTCAGGGTCAGCACCGAAAGATCCCACTCACCCTGCACCGCCGTGGTGTTGACCGTCGCGGGCACTTCGCCGAGCACCACCAGGTCGGTGCCGTTGACCAGACCGTACTGGAGCGTCGCGCGCGCCACCGACGTCGCGGTGTCGGAGGCAAGCGTCCCTTCTGTGAGGAAGCCGCCCGCCGCGGGGAAGCTGGTGACCGCGAGCTTGTTGGCGTTGGTGAAGGTCGGCTGGCTGGTGGAGGCGTTGGAGATTCCGAAGTACGACTTGAGGAAGGCGCGCCAACTGGTGGGCGCGGCGAGGTCGTCGTAGGCGGCGGTGTAGTAGCGGCTGTCGGGCGGGAAGTAGATCGCCATCCCCTTGCTGTTGGCTCTGCCCGCGCCTTCGGCGTGGTCGATCACCGCCTGACCGAGCGCGGAGTTCAGCTGGGCCTGCACCGCCGCGACCGAGGGCGCTTCTTTCGCCGTCAGCGTCACGAGGTGCCCGATGTCGACGAGGTTCAGCGCCTTGCCCGGGTCGGGGGAATCGCCGTACTTCTGCGCCCCTTCCTGGCCGCGGGCAAACGCGGTGGCCAGAGGCGCGGTGTTGTCGAAGGTCTTGGTGACCGCGTCGATCGCGCTGCCGAGCGTTCCGAGGCGGTAGAGGTCGATCAGCGAGAGGGTGACCGAGTCGACCGTCTTCTCGGTCGTCGCCTGGCCGAGGAAGCTCTTGATGATCTGCTTGCCCAGCGCCACCGGGTCGCTGGAGGGCGACGTCTTGAGCACCGACAGCGCGGTCCAGTCCCACCCGTGGCCCGGCTCGGTCTCTTCCGAGGCGAGGAGGTACTCGGCGTGCGGCGCCATCGTCAGCGCCACTTCCCACGTCGCCATCAGGCAGGCGTCGAAGCCGACCATCGCCAGCGGCTTGGCGTTCGCGCCGGTGCGGCCCTGGGCGAGACCCTGCTCAATCTGCGCCAGGTGGAGCAGGTTGCCGCCCGAGGCCTCGTCGACTCCAAAGCCGCCCCAGCCGCCGCCGTGATCCCAGAAGACGACCGCGGTGCGATCCGCCGGGTAGGTCTTCAGGCCCCAGGTGACGAAGTCCGCCAGCGTCGCCGGGTCGGCCATGTTCAGCTCGCCGAGGTCGGCGAGCTCCTGCAGCGAACCCTGCTGCACCAACACCCGCTTGGTGCTGGTGAAGTCGGGCAGGCCGCCGACGCCGTCGGTCGAATACCCGTCGGCGCGATCCACCTGGACGACGATGTTCAGGCCGGTGCCGGAGCCGACCGTCATCATCTCCTTGAGGTCATCGAGCGCGAACGGCTCGAGGTCGTTGTCGGCCACCATGTAGACGAGCACCGTCCACGACGAGCCGCCGGTGGAGTGGTTCTTGTCGAGGACCCCGCCCCCTCCTGACCCGCCCGAACCACCGGAGCCACCGCCCGCGCCGCCTCCCGTGCCGTTGTTTCCACCGGAACAGGCGGTCAAAACCAACAGCAGCCCCAACAGCCCCCTGGTCGCGCAGCTTCGCATCTTGAAGTCTCCTGATCCCGCCGGATGCCTCGGGAAGGCCACCGGTTTAGCCGATGCCGCGCCGGTGTGCAGTCGTCTTCTCGCCGCCATCGGACGCGCTGCACTGCCGCGGCGCGACCCTCGGGCGCGGGGTGCTAAACCGCGCAGCCATGGACCCGATCTCGATCGATCTGACCCGCATCGCGCTGAAGAATCGCCGGACGAAGATCGTCGCCACCGTGGGCCCCGCTTCGAACTCACCGGCGATGCTGACGAAGCTGATCGCCGCGGGAGTCGACGTCTTCCGGCTCAACTTCTCCCACGGCACCCACGAGGGCCACGCCGCGGCGTTCGCGAACATCCGCGCGGCGGCAGCGGAGGCCGGGCGCCACATCGCGGTGCTCGCCGACCTCTGCGGCCCGAAGATTCGGGTGGGGACCTTCGAGGCGGGATCGATCGAGCTCGCCGAAGGCGCCACGGTGGTGGTCACCACCCGCGACGTCGCTGGAGTTCCGGGGCTGATTCCTTCCGAGTACCAGGCGCTGGTCACCGACGTGACCAAGGGCGACCGGATCCTCCTCGACGACGGCAAGCTCGAGCTGTGCGTCAACAGCATCAGCGGCGCAGACGTCGAGTGCCGGGTCGTCACCGGGGGCCGCCTCTCCAACCGCAAGGGAATGAACCTGCCCGGGGTGAAGGTCTCGGCCCAGGCGCTGACCCAGAAGGATCGCGCCGACGCGCTCTTCGCCGCGAAGATGGGCGCCGACTACCTCGCGCTCTCGTTCGTGCGCTCGGGCGACGACCTGCGCGGGCTGAAGAAGCTGCTCTCCGACGCCGGCCTGAACACCCCGGTGATCGCGAAGATCGAAAAGCCCGAGGCGCTCAAGGTCATCGGCGACATCCTCGAGGTGACCGACGGGGTGATGGTGGCGCGCGGCGATCTCGGCGTCGAGATGGCCGCAGAGGAGGTGCCGCTGATTCAGCAGGAGCTGATCCGGCTCTCTCGCAAGACCCACCGTCCGGTGATCGTCGCCACCCAGATGCTGGAGTCGATGATCGAGAGCCCCCGTCCCACCCGCGCCGAGGTCACCGACGTCGCCGCCGCGGCCTTCGCCTACTCCGACGCGGTGATGCTCTCGGCGGAGACCGCCTCGGGCAAGTACCCGGTCGAAGCGGTGAAGACGATGGACCGCGTGCTCCGGCTCGTCGAGGGCTACCAGTGGAAGGGGCGCAACCACGGGCGGATCTCCGACCTCGAGCCGGGTGAGCAGATGTTGATCAGCTCCGCGGTGTCGCGGGCGACCACGCTGCTCTCGCGCGATCTCCAGGTTCGGGCGGTGGTGGTGCCGACGCGCTCGGGCGGGACGGCGCGCATCGTCTCTTCTGAACGGCCGGCGGCGCCGCTGGTGGCGATCGCCAGCGACCCCGCGGTCTGCCGACGGCTCGCGCTGCAGTGGGGCGTCACGCCGATGCTCGCCACCGAAGCACAGCTGGCCCACCCCGAGCTGTTCGCCCGCGAGCTGGTGGTGAAGATGGGGCTGGCGGCGGCCGGAGATCGGATCCTGATGGTCTGGGACTCGGATCGCCACCACTCGGGCCTCGAGCCGACGGTCTCGGTGCTGACGGTGAACGCTCCGGCCTGACCATCGCCTCACCCGAGGCGCCAGACGCGCATGCCTACCATCGGACGCCGTCGCGCGCGGTCGGCCTGGTTCTTTCACGGATCCCGCCGAGCGTCTGGGCGACACCGACGATGAGCTCCCTGTCGGCGCATGCCGGCTGGCCGAGGGAGAATCGGTTAGTCTCAGGGGCTGTGCGCCCGAGCGGGATCCCCGCAGTCTTGCTGTCGCTGTCGCTGGCGGCCTGCACCGGCGTGATCGGCGACGTCGGCGTCGGAGGCGGCGCCGGCGGCGGGTCGGGTGGCGGGTCGGGTGGCGCCGACGCGGGCGGCCTCGACGGCAGCACCGAAGACGCGGGCTTCGACGGGGGAATCGACGCAGGGCCGGTCGACGCGGGGGCGTGGGGCTACGACGCGCGTCCGGCAAACCCCACGTGCATCGCTCCGGCGCCACCGCCCAACGGCTCGGGCGTCACCACCCAGCGCGCGTTCCCCAACCTCAGCTTCAATCAACCGTTGCAGATGGTGCAGCCGCCGGGTGAGCCGGGGCGGATCATGATCGAGGAACGCCTGGGGAGGATCCGCACCTTTCCCAACCAGGCGAACGCGATGCCCGCCAGCGTCACGCTCTTCCTCGACATCAGCGGCAAGGTCGACGCCAGCGGCGAAGGCGGCTTTCTCGGGATGGCGTTTCACCCGCAGTGGGCGACGAAGAAGGAGATCTTCGTCTCGTACACCGAGACCTCGGCCCCGCTGCGCTCGGTCATCGCCCGCTACAAGAGCAACGACAACGGCGCGACCATCGACCCCGCGAGCGAAGAGCGGCTCCTCACCGTCGAGCAGCCCTTCACCAACCACAACGGCGGCAACATCGCGTTCGGGCCCGACGGCTTGCTCTACATCGGCTTCGGCGACGGCGGCAGTGGCGGCGACCCGCTGGGGTCGGGGCAGCGGCTGAACACGATTCTCGGCAAGTTTCTCCGGATCGACGTCGACGTGCCGGCGGCGCAGAAGTACGCGATTCCCCCGGGCAACCCGTTCGCGAACCAGACGGTGTGCAACCGCGCCTCGGCCAACACCAGCGTGGCGGCGGGCCTCAAGTGCGCCGAGATCTACGCGACTGGCGTGCGCAACCCCTGGCGCTGGAGCTTCGACACCGGCACCGGCGAGCTGTGGTGCGGCGACGTCGGCCAGGACACGTACGAAGAGGTCGACAAGATCGCGCTCGGCGGCAACTACGGCTGGAACACGCGCGAAGGAAAGCACTGCTACAACGCCGCGACCTGCGCCACCGCCGGGTTCATCGACCCGATCGTCGAGTACAACCACACCGAGGGGCAGTCGATCACCGGCGGCTACGTCTACCGCGGCGCCCCGATTCCTTTTCTCGTCGGCAAGTTCGTCTACGGCGACTACCAGACGGGGCGGATCTGGATCGTCGACACCGATGCGGTGACCGGCGTCTCGGCGCCGCTGCTGCTGGTCGACACCAACATCGCGATCGCAGGGTGGGGGCAGCTGCTCGACGGTGAGGTGTACGCGCTCGACATCGGCAACGGGCAGATCTTCCAGCTCGTCGCGTCTGGCGCGCCCCCCCCCGACACCTTCCCCAGGACGCTCACCGCCACCGGCTGCGTCGACCCGGCGGACGCGAAGGTGATGGCCGCGGGCGTGATTCCCTACTCGATCAACTCGACGCTGTGGTCCGACGGCGCCGCGAAGGAGCGCTACTTCGCGATCCCCGATGGCTCCACCATCACCGTCAAGGCCGACGGCGACTTCGACTTTCCGATTGGCACTGTGTTGCTCAAGACGTTCTTGATCGCCGGCAAGCGCATCGAGACCCGGTACTTCGTGCGCCACATGAACGGGAACTGGGCCGGCTACAGCTACGAGTGGAACGCGGCGGAGACCGACGCGACGCTGCTGCCGGCGGGGAAGGCGCGGGTCGTGGGCACCCAGACGTGGAGCTACCCGAGCCGCGGCCAGTGCCTCGGCTGCCACACCGCGATCGCCGGCCGCACCCTGGGCCCCGAGCTCGGGCAGTTCAATCGCCTGCAGCGGTATCCGACGGGAAGAACGCGGAACCAGCTCGAGACGCTCGACGGGCTCGGCTACTTCGCCGCGCCGCTGGGGATGACGGCGGCGATGCTGCCGCGCTTCCCCGACCCCTTCGGCACCGACCCCCTCGAGGATCGCGCCCGCGCCTACCTCCACAGCAACTGCAGCAACTGCCACCGGCTCGGCGCCGGCCAGGGGCCGCAGGACTTCCGCTACAGCCTGCCGTTGGTGAACACCAACCTGTGCAACCAGGATCCGATCAACGGCACCCTCGGGGTGACCGGCGCGAAGCTGATCTTCCCCGGCGACCCGACGAAGTCGATCGTCTCGCTGCGGGTTCACGCGCTCGACTCGTCTCGGATGCCTCCGATGGGCACCTCCGTGGTGGACACGACCGGCGTGGCGCTGCTCGACCAGTGGATCACCAGCCTCACCGCCTGTCCTTGATCCCCCCGCGCTTCGACGTCCGAGGTCTCCTCGGGCTCACACGCTTTGCTGCGCCGACCGGGTCTGCCTCACGCCCTCGGGCGTGTGCGCCGTCGCGTCTTGGAGCGGCACGTGCTGGCAGAGCACCCCTTCGTGGGTCGTCACGGTGCACTGGTCGCGTCGAGACGCGAGCAGCTGTGCGACCGCGGGGTCGTTCGCCGCGGCCTCGCTCAACACCAACTCGCGCGGCGCCGCGTACTCGAGCAGCTCGGCGGCCTGCCGGACGGTGTGCCCAAAATAGTCGAGCCGATCGTTGAGGGTCACGGCCCCGGCCGGCCCGCGATGCACCGAGGCCCGCAAGGGCAGGTCGTCCCCGCCCAGGCGCAGCGCCGCGCGAACCGCGCTGCCCGGCTCGTTGAAGACCGCGACCACCCCGTCGCCGACGATCTTGACCACCGCCCCACCCTGCTCGGTCACCTGTTCCTCCAGGCGCTTGAACAGGGCGTACCGTTCGGAGAACTCCACCGGCCCCTCGACCGGCTGGCTGAAGCCCCGCGCGACTTCCGCCATCAGCAGGGTCAGGCTCGACACGTTCACCCAGTTGCCCGGCGCCAGGACCTCGAGCGGGAAGAGCCGCCGAAACAGCGGGCGCGTGGCGACCCGCGCTGCGGTGAGGGCGTCCTCGCGGCCGTGGGCGCGCTCGATTCGCACCAACTGCTCCCGGTCACCGTCGTTCTCGATAACCACCCGCTGTTGGCCGGTGCCGAACAGACGGGGAAAGCCTTCGCCCGGCCCGCGCTCGAGCGACAGTTCTCCGCGCGAGGCGGCAGCGCCGGGTTGAACCTTGAAAGGCACGGTGAAGTCCACGCCCCGCCCGGCAAGAAAGTAGCTGCCCTCGCGCAGCGCGAGCTCGAGCTGAAACCGTTCGCCCGGCGCCACCCGCACCTGCGCGACCACGTGGGGCGCATGTCCGGGCGAGCCCAGGCAGTAGGTCTTCTCGTCGCAGCCGCGAATCGACGCGTGCGGCGAGAAGACGAGCTCCACCGAGGTGGCCAGATCGAGCGCGAACTCGATGCTGCAGACCTCGCAGCTGCCGTGGTCCTTCAGGTTCCGCAGCGTCTGCTCCACCTGCGCCGGCACCCGGCAGGCGGGGCACACCAGATCCCAGGCCGCGGTCAGAGCGCCTTGGTGCGCTGCGAGCAGGCACACCGTCACCATCTGTTCGGGGTCGAGGCCGAGGTGGGCGGCGAGCGCCAGCGGGCGCATCCGGGCGACCTCTTGCTCGGGCGCGGTGCGCAGGAAATCACCCAGCCGCGCCGTCACCAACGCGTCACCCCCCTGAGCAATCACGGTGCGCTCAATCGCCGCCAACCGCTGCTCCTGCTCGGAGCTCAGTGAGAAGGGCTCCTCGAATGCGTCGGCGTAGGTCGCTCGCGCCGTCGGCTGTTGCTGAAGCAGCTCGTCGATTCGGCGGTAGGTCCGCGCCAGCGCCCGCTTGGTGCGCACCCCGACCTCCAACGCCGCGGCTGCGCGGCCGACGATGCCCCGGGGCTCGAGCTGAAGCGTGTGCACCAGCAGCGTCCCACCTCCGGTGCGCAGGGCCAGGTCGACCGTGCTTCGCAACCACTTCAGCGGGCCCTCGATGAACTCCCGCATCACCCCCAGCTTCTTTCCCTCGACCCATTCGTAGGGGTGCTCTCGCCAGGCGATGTCGAAGCCACCTGCCTGCGACTTGCCGTAGCGCCCGACCTCACCCTCGAAGGTGCGAAACGACTCCTCGACCGGGCCGAGGCCGATCGCGCGGTTCAGCCGGTCGGTGTTTGCCACGTACGCCCAAAGCGCGGCGGGGCTCGACCGCAGCTCCCACCTGAACTCGTAGGTGATCGCACCATCCGCGCCCGCCGGGCGCGCAGGGTGGGCGGCGATCTCCACCGGGTCGCGCTGGAGCAGGTGATCGACCTCGGCGAGCAACCCCGTGGCGTCGGGCCGCCGCTCGGGTTCCTTCTCGAGGCAGCGGCCGATCAGCTCGGCGAGGCCGCTGGACAGCGCTGGATTGAGTGCGTCGGCGCGCGGCGGCTTCTCGTGCAGATGCTGCGCATAGACGAGCTCGACGTTGCCCCCGGCGAACGGCGGCCGCCCCGTCACCCACTCGAAGAGGGTGCAGCCCAAAGAGTAGATGTCAGACCGCGAATCGAGCGCCTCGGCGCGGCACTGCTCGGGCGACATGTAGAGCGGAGTGCCGATCAACGCCCCGTGCTCGGTGAGCTCCAGCGACTCGTTCTGGTCCACGTGGCGCGCGATCCCGAAGTCGACCAGCTTCAAGGTCGGCCGCTCGCCCTCGACCAACAGGATGTTCCCCGGCTTGATGTCGCGATGGACGATGCCGCGGGCGTGGACGTCGATCAGCGCCCGCGCGACATCGGTGACCAGGGCCAGTGCCTCGGCCTCGGGCAGCGGTCCCCGTTGGGTCACGACCGCATGCATGTCGCGACCGTCGACGAGCTCGACCGCCATGAAGTGGTGTCCGCCGTCGCGGTTCACCTCGATCAGGTTGGCGATGAACGGGTTCTTGACCTCGCCGAGCAGCCGGGCCTCTTTGCGGAACCGGCGCACCGCCTGGGCCGACCGGCTGCCGCGGTCGAGCACCTTGAGCGCAACGGCCCGCCCGTCGAGCAGGTCCCGGGCACGGTAGACCCGGCCCATCGCTCCCGCGCCGATCTGCTCTTCGAGCACAAAGCGCCCAAGCCGCGCAGGCAGCTCGCCGGCGGCGGGGGCCTCGGCCACGCCGTCCTGGGTGTGGGCCAGCAGCCGTTCGATCCGCTCGGCGACCTCCAGCGCGGCGGGCCGCCAGGCTGGCTCGCTGTCCACCATGTCGCGCACCAACATCTGGGCGAGGTCGCGCCGACCGACATCCTCGGCGGTCGCGGTGGCATCGGGAGAAGCCGGGGGCTTGCCGCTCAGCGCCACCGAGAGCAGCGCGCCGAGCGCATAGATGTCAGCGCCCTCACCGGGCTGAAGGTCTGGCGCGAGGCAGAAGGCCTCCAGGGGGTTGGGGTCGAAGCGGGTGGTC
>JAYVRT010001074.1:0-3017 GCA_043776025.1 Archangiaceae bacterium
TCCTCAAAACGTGTGGCCTGTACAAAGTGCTGCAAGCGAGGGGGAGCGGCGATCGAGCGGTGCTGCCTCTTTCGAAATTCCCTTCTGTACCTGAGCTCGGCGGGGTGACGAACTTCGTCGTTTGAACTGACGGCCAACGGCTCCGAAAGTCCCTGCTGTCTTCATCCAGGGCTTGACGTTTCGGCCTCATCGGCCTTGGCGTCGTGATTGCACTACCCGGCGCGCTTACACGACGCGCCGGGGTTCTGTCAACTCGGTGTGGTCTTCTTGGAAAACCGCTTACTTATGGCGGGCGATGATCTCGTCGGTGGCGAGCTTGATCCCCGGGCCCATGGTCGACGAAACGGCGATGCCCTTGAGGTAGACGCCCTTGGCGGTGGCTGGCTTCATCTTCATCACGATGTCGATCAGCATCGTGAAGTTCTCGGCGAGCTTGTCCGCCGGGAACGAGGCCTTGCCCAGCGGCGCGTGGATGATTCCGGACTTCTCGGCGCGGAACTCGATCTTGCCGCCCTTGGCTTCCTTGATCGCCTTGGTGACGTCCATCGTCACCGTGCCGACCTTCGGGTTGGGCATCAGGCCGCGGGGCCCGAGGACCTTACCCAGCCGGCCGACGACGCCCATCATGTCGGGGGTGGCGATCACGGTGTCGAAGTCCATGAAGCCTTCCTCGATCTTCTTCGCGAGGTCGGCCTCACCGACGAAGTCGGCGCCGGCGTTGTTGGCCTCGGTGGCCTTCTCACCCTTGGCGAAGACGGCGACCCGGGCGCTCTTGCCGGTGCCGTTGGGGAGCACGGCGGCTCCGCGGACCATCTGGTCGGCGTGCTTCGGGTCGACGCCGAGGTTGATCGCCACGTCGACCGTCTGGTCGTACTTGGTCTTGGTGAGCTCGATCGTTTCCTTGAGGAGCTTGAAGCCCTCGGCGATCGGGTAGCGCTTGTTGCGGTCGACCTTCTCAGCGGCGGAACGGTATTTTTTGCCTGACATTGTCGTGTCTCCTTTACCCGACCACTTCGATGCCCATGCTCCGCGCCGTACCCATCACGGTGCGCATGCAGGCTTCGAGGGTGGCGGCGGTGGTGTCCGGCAGCTTGATGGTGGCGATCTCTTCGATCTGCTTCTTCGTCACCTGACCGACCTTCTCCTTGCCCGGCTTCTTCGCGCCCGAGCCCTTCTTCTTCTCGGTGTGAAGCTTGGCGGCCTTCTTCAGCAGGATCGAGGCGGGCGGGGTCTTGAGGATGAAGTCGAAAGACTTGTCCTGGTAGACGGTAATGATCACCGGGATGATCAGCGCGTCCTTCATCTGGGCCTGCGTCGCGGCGTTGAACCGCTTGCAGAACTCCATGATGTTGACGCCCTGCTGACCGAGCGCGGGGCCGACGGGCGGGGCGGGGTTCGCCTTGCCCGCGGGGATCTGCAGCTTCACAGAACCTGTGACTTTCTTCATTGCTCTACTCCTTCAGTGGTTCAAGCGGCCTTGTTGAAGGGCCTCCCACCTGTCAGCCCGGAAGAAAATCTCCCGGGGTGCAACCACATCAGCTGCCGGTCTTCTCGACCTGCATGAAGTCCAATTCCACCGGGGTAGCGCGGCCGAAGATCGAGACCAGCACCTTGACCCTGCCCTTCTCGGGGTTCACCTCTTCGACGGTGCCGTTGAAGTTGGGGAACGGGCCGTCGATCACCCGCACCGTGTCGCCGTCGGAGAACTGCACCCGCGGCTTGGGCTTGAGCGTGCCTTCGGAGATCTGGGTGGTGAGCCGGGTGACCTCGGCGTCAGAGATGGGCGGCGGCTGCTCGTTGGCGGCGGCGCCGACGAACCCGGTGACCTTGGGGGTGTTCTTCACCAGGTGCCAGGTTCGGTCGTTCATCAGCATCTGGACGAGGATGTAGCCGGGGAAGAACTTCCGCTTCGAGGTCTTCTTCTCCCCCTTCACCATCTCGACGACCTGCTCCATCGGGATCAGGATCTCGCCGAACTGGGTGCCCAGGCCCTCGAGCTTGATCTTGTCCTCGAGGCTCTTCTTCGCCTTGTTCTCGAAGCCGGAGTACGTGTGAACGACGTACCACCGCATCTTCGTGTCCGGGGTGGACATCGCCTTGCCTGGATTCGACGTAGCCATCACAGCTTCTCCCAGATTTTCGGCAGCCAATCGACCATCAGCTGGTAGCTGATCGTGTCGATGAAAAAGAGAACGAAGGCGGCGATCAACGAGGCGACCACCACCGCGAAAGTCGAGACCCGGGTCTCGTGCCAGCTGGGCCAGGTGACGCGCATCAGCTCGGTCGCGACCTCGAGCGAGAGCGTCTTGGTCTTCGGGTTGGTCCACAGCCAGGTGCCCAGCGCGATGGTGAGCACAATCCCCGCGAGGTCGGTGTAGCGCCAATCGAGGCCCTCGATCGGCCGGCCGTTGCCGAAGCCGAACCGGGCCCCGAAGAGGTCGAGCACGTGCCCGAGGAAGAGGGCGATGATGATCCCGAAGACGAGATACGAAACGACGACGAGTCGCTTCGGGTCCATCCCTGCGCGATTGGCTTGCTGGCTTGCGTCACTGGCCGACATTGGGGCCTTCTTTGGGGTCAGACGAGAATTGGCACGCCAGGAGGGATTCGAACCCCCAACACGCGGATTTGGAGACCGCTGCTCTACCGTTGGAGCTACTGGCGTGTACGAAGAGGTTTAGACCTTGCCCTCTTTATGCACCGTGTGCTTCCGGCAGCGCGGGCAGAACTTCGAGAGCTCGAGCTTGTCCTGCTGCTTCCGGCGGTTCTTGGTCGTGGAGTAGTTGCGCTCTTTGCAGATCGAGCACTCCATCGAGATGATGCTGCGGTTGCCACGGGGCATGACGGGTGTCCTTCTTTAGGATGGTGAGACGTAAAGAGGGGAGGCCAATGTCAGAGGCCTCCCCTCGTGTCAAGTTGACCGGCTATTTGAACCGCCGAACTTAGGCGATGATTTCCGCGACGACGCCGGCGCCGACGGTGCGGCCACCCTCACGGATGGCGAACCGCAGCTCCTT
>JAYVRT010001075.1:0-10239 GCA_043776025.1 Archangiaceae bacterium
GCCCCGGGCGAGCAGGCGGGAGAGCTCGCGCAGCATCTCCGGCGCCCGGACGTAGGGGGCAAGATCTGCGATCAGCAGAACGTCAAAGCTTCCGGCCTCGAGATCGTCGAAGACGTTGGCGCGGAACCGCAGATTCGGCACTTGAACCGCCTTCTGCGCCTGCTCCACCGCCCCGACGTCGGCGTCGCAGGAGAGGACGGTGCGCGCCCCCCGGGTGAGCAGGAATCGCGCCGAGTCGCCCCGCGTTGTCGCCACGGCGCCAAGCTCGAGGACGCGGCGCCGGGCAAAGAGCCCTTCGGCAAAGACGTAGCGAGGCAGCAGCTCGGACAGGCCGAGCCGTTTGAACGTGGTACCCACCGGTTTGGGAATATAGGGCCGAATTCGCGACCCCCAATGAAAGTGGCAGCTGCTTCGTACATGCTGCGACCGCCATGACGCCCCACCCTTCCCACCGACCCTCTTTTGGTTCCCGCGCGGCCACCTTCTTCAAGCGCCTGATCGTCACCACGGTGGTCCTCGGTCTGGGAGGCGCGACGGTCTTTCTCCTCTCGCAGATCAACTCCAAGACCTTCACGCTCGAGAACCGCGACGGGAAGCTGGTGGTCCTCAAGGGCCGGATGATGCCGATGGGCGCTGACCCGTGGCTGCCGGCCGACGCCGCGCTCGCCGACGCCTACGCCCCGCTGGAGCTCGAAGGGACGACCCCGATCGGCGCCCTCAACGTGAAGTACGAGGATCGCGACAGCCTCGACCGGGCGATGTTTTCGGTGATCGAAGCCCTCGCGCGCCCGCGGGTGCAGTCGGACGACCCGAAGCTCCTCGAGCAGGGGCTGTATTACCTGCGCCGCGGAGAGAAGCTGTCGGGGCTCACCGACGAGCAGCGGCTGACGCTGAAGAACATGCGCACCGACGTCGCCTTCTACACCGCGCGGAAGAAGCTCGAGGATGGGCAGCGGCAGATCGAAGAGGCGCTGGCGCAGCTGAAGCTCGCTGGCACCGCCGACAGCAAGCACTCGCGCGAGGCCAACCAGATGATCTCCGCGGTCGAGCCGACGGCGCGGGCCCTGGCGGAGTCGCTGCGCCGGGCGGTGAACCTGCTCTCCGCGCCCGCGGCCGACCCCCGCCCCCTGGTTCCCGAGCCGACGCCCACACCCGCGCCGACGCCCACACCCACGCCCGTGGCCGCGCCGGCCGCCGGCCGCCCCGACGGCGGATGACCACCCGCGAGGCCAGGCCCTGGAGCAAGGAGGCCAAAGGCGGGCCGTTCGACGCGATCGTGATCGGCTCGGGCATCGGCGGGATGACCGCTGCTGCGCTGCTGGCAAAGACGGGGCTGAAGGTCTGCGTCCTCGAGCAGCACTACGTGCCGGGCGGCTTCACCCACACCTTCACCCGCGGTCCCTACCGCTGGGACGTCGGCGTCCACGCCGTGGGAGAGGTGACCGCGAAGAACATCCCTGGGCGGCTGCTGCGGTTGCTCACCGACGGCAAGCTCGAGTGGGCGTCGCTGGGCCCGGTCTACGACACCTTCAAGTTCCCCGACGGCCTGCAGCTGGAGTTCCCGGACAACCCGATCCAGTTCCGCGAGAACCTGCTCCGCGCCTTCCCCCGCGAGGGCGAGGCGATCGACCGGTACCTCAAGCTGGTGAAGACGGTCGCCTCCGGCATGGGGGGCTACTACCTGTCGCGGATCCTTCCCCGGCGGATCAGCGGGCCGGCGCAGGCAGTGCTGGGCGCGAAGGTGGCGCCCTACCTCAAGGCGACCACCCGCGAGGTGATCGAGTCGCTCACCACAGATCCCCGGCTGCGCACCGTGTTCGCCGCGCAGTGGGGCTACTACGGGTCGACGCCGAGCCACTCCGCCTTCGCGATGCAGGCGCTGGTGGTGCAGCACTTCTTCTGGGGCGGCTATTACCCGGTCGGAGGCGCGGGCCGCATCGCCGAGACGCTGCTGGCCACCGTCGCCGCCGTGGGCGGCTGGACGCGGATCATGGCCGACGTCGAGCAGGTGCTGATTGAAGGCGGCCGCGCGGTCGGCGTCCGTCTGAAGTCCGGCGAGGAGATTCGCGCCCCGAAGGTGATCAGCGCCGCGGGGGTGCTCTCGACGGTGCACAACCTGCTGCCGGGCGAATACCAGAAACAGGACTGGGTGCAGGGGCTGGGGAAGCTGCGGTCGGCCTCGGCGCACGTGTGCCTCTACCTCGGCTTCAAGGGGGACATCCGCACCGCGGGCGCGGGGTCCGCCAACCAGTGGTTCTACGAGACCTACGACACCGAGGAGGACGCCTGGCGGGTGACGCCCACGGGCGAGCTGCCCGCGGCGCCGGTGCTCTACGTCAGCTTCCCCTCGATCAAGGATCCGTCGCACACCCCGGCCGATCGCCACACCGGCGAAGTCGTGACCTTCGCGCCCTGGGAGGTCTTCGAGCCGTGGCGCGACTTGCGCTGGAAGCGGCGCGGCGCCGACTACGAGGCGTTCAAGGCCCGGATGAAGGATCGGTTGTTGCAGCAACTGTTCGAGAAGCTGCCAGGGTTAAAGCCGATGCTCGACTTCGCCGAGCTGTCGACCCCGGTGACCACAGAGCACTTCGTCCGGCCGACGGCGGGGTCGATCTACGGCATCGAGCCGACCCCGGCGCGCTTCGCCAGCACCAGCCTCAAGCCGCGCTCTCCGATCCGTGGGCTCTACTTCGCCGGCAGCGACGTCTCGGCGGTGGGCGTGGTCGGCGCGATGATGGGCGGCGCGCTCGCGGCAGTCGCGGCCCACCCGTGGGCGGCGACGCGGTTGCTCACTTCCCTTTCATCACCCCGATGAACGGCAGGTTGCGGAACTTCTCGTCATAGTCGAGCCCGTAGCCGACCACGAATTTGTCCTCGATGACGAAGCCCTTGTAGTCGATGGTCACCTTGGTGCGGGCCCGTGCCGGCTTCTCGAGCAGGGCGCAGATCTTCAGGCTTGCGGGGTGCCGGGCCTGGAGGTTCTCCAGCAGGAACTTCATCGTCAGCCCGGTGTCGATGATGTCCTCGACGATCAGCAGGTGCTTGCCCGCCATCGGCTTGGTGACGTCGGAGGTGATCCGCACCTCGCCGGTGGTCTCGGTGCCGCCGGCGTAGGAGCTGACCCCGAGGAACTCGACGGTGAGTGGCAAGTCGATCGCCTTGGCGAGATCGGTGGCGAAGAAGACGCTGCCCTTCAAGATCCCCACCACCGTCAGCTGCTTGCCGGCGTAGTCCCGGGTGATCTGCGCGCCCAGCTCCCGCACCCGCTGGTCGAGCGAGGCCTGGTCGATCATCACTGCCACTTCGGAGTCGTAGAAAGCCAAGGTGACCTCAGACGTACGCGTTGTTCATCACTTCGCCCATGCCGCCGCCGCCGGGCACGATGTACTGGCGGTCGTCGAGACCGCGTTCCTTGTCCCACAGCTGGCCGGGGATGGTGTCGAACACCTCGGGCGGCGAGAGCCCGCGGTCGAGCCGGAGCGCGAAGATCACCGCGTCGGGGTGATCCTTCGTCATCCGCTTGAGGTACTCGGGGGTGACGATCAGGTGGACACAGATCACCCGGCGCATCTTCCCGGGGACCTTCTTCTTGTACATCTCGATCGCCATCGACAGCGATCCGCCGGTCGCGCCCATCGGGTCGGGGAAGAGCAGGAACGCGTCGTCGACGTCGCCGCCGATCTTCGAGCCGCTGATCGTGCTGCCGACGACGTGCTCGGAGTTGTCGAGCATCCGGCTCATCACGATGTGATCCTGCCGCACCAGCCGGGGGGTGAGGATGGTGTTGAGCAGGTCGAAGGTCACCTGCGAGGGCAGCGTGCCGGCGCGCGCGATGTTGACGCTGATCGCCCGGATCTCGTTGTCGATCACCTCGCCCTGGTAGATGCCCTTGGGGGTGTGGTCGATCATCCGGGTGGGGATCGCCACCGACTTGCGAGGGAACTCGTGGTTCACCGCCATCGTGATCAGGTCGGTGTAGAGCGTCGCCACCAGCCGGTTCACCTGGGGCTGAATCGTTTCCTTCGAGCACAGCGTCGCCAGCAGCGACAGCAGGTACGGGTTGCCGACGAGGTGGACCTTCTCGCCGTAGCAGTGCTTGAGCTCGTTGAGGCGGTAGGGGACTTTTTCGTAGAGCGCGTCACGCATGGCGTCTCACTTGAACAGTTCGAGGTTTTGCGGAGGGGTTGCCTCCGCGGGCGACGGCAGGTGGCACTTGCGGCAGCGGGCTTCGTAGGCGCCGGCGGCTCCGACCACCACCCGTTCTTCCCGGGCCTGCAGGCGCTGGGTGCGGTTGGCGGGGTTTCCACAGACGACGCAGATCGCCAGCTCCTTGGTGATGTACTCGGAGATCGCCAGCAGCGCCGGCATCGGCTCGAAGGGTTTGCCCTGGTAGTCCTGGTCGAGGCCCGCGCAGATCACCCGGATCCCCCGCGCCGCCAGCGACTCGATCACCGGCACCACGTCAGGCCCGAGGAACTGCACCTCGTCGATGCCGACGACCTCGGTGCCCGGCTGCAGGTTCTGGAGGATCTCCTCCGCCCGCTCGATCGGGGTGCTGATCAGCTTCAGCTGCGAGTGGCTCACCACCGCCGATTCGTCATAGCGGTTGTCGATCTTCGGCTTGAACACCTGGACCCGCTGTTTGCCGTACACCGCCCGCTTCACCCGGCGGATCAGCTCCTCGGTCTTGCCGGAGAACATCGAGCCGCAGATCACTTCGATCCAACCGATGTCTTTGGGGAACTGGTTCACGGGTCAGTGGTCGAGATCGAGGAGCTTCTCGAGGGTGCGGGCGTCGGCATCGGGGAACTTGTAGCTGCCCATCTCTTCGAGCGTCACCCAGCGGTGGTCGTTGACCTTCCCGTGGCTCGGCTCGGCGGCGCCCTCGAGCCGGCAAAAGAAGACCCGGAAGTCGACCTCGTAGGCTGGGTAGATGTGGTGGGTCGCCATCGCCTGCGCCGCGACGACGACCTCGAGCTCGAGCCGCTCTTTGAGCTCACGCACCAGGGCGCCCTCGTCGGTCTCCCCTTCCTGGACGCGGCCGCCGGGGAACTCCCACAGCAGCGGCAGCGAGGCGTTCTTCGACCGCTGGGTGATCAAGTAGCGGCCTGGCTCGCGCTCGAGCATCGCTCCCACGACCCGGATCTGGCGGCGCGTCATCGGCGAAGCGCGTAGCACGTCCGCGCGCCACCGTTCCAGCACTACAGCCCGTACAGATGGTGGGCGCCGGCGTAGACGAGCACCGTCCGGGGCACCAGGTCCGTGGGCGGGTCGTGCGCCTCGAGGCGCCGGCGGATCTCGGTGGAGCTCACCTCGGCCAGCGGCGGCCCGAGCGCCTTCGGGTCGGGGTAACCGGCGCGGTAGAGCACGGTCACCTCGACCAGCGACTGGATCCGGTCCCACGCCTTCCAGCCGGGCAGGTCCTTGAGGATGTCGGAGCCGATCACCAGGCGGAACTTTGCGTCAGCGTACTTCGGCAGCAGGTACTCGAGCGTCTCGATCGTCCGCCCTTCCCCGCCGACCTCGCGCTCGGCCTCGCTCACCTTGAGCCAGGGCCCGAGATCCGCCGCCATCGCGCGGCACATCGCCACCCGGTGCTCGAACGACTCCAGCGGCTTGCCAAAGGGGTGCTGGTAGGCCGGCATCAGCCAGACCTCATCCACCGGCAGCGCCCCGCGGACGTAGAGCGCGGCCATCAGGTGGCCGAAGTGTGGCGGGTTGAAGCTGCCGCCGAGCAGCGCGATCTGGCGGCCGAAGGTGCCGTCGGCCCGCCCCGTCGGGTCCGGCCGGCTCACTTGACCGAGACCTTCTTCTTCTGCGCCACCTGCAGCACCTGGCCCTCGAGCGCCGTCTCGCCGGTGAGGGTGAAGGCCGTGAACTTGATGTTCTTCTCGACGAACTCCAGCAAACCCACCGTCGGCTTCTCGCCGGTCACCTTCCCCGGCGTGAGGAAGTAGCGGACGCCGATCTGCACCACCTTCGGCTCGGGGGCGTTGCCGTGCACCAGCAGCACCGCGTTGAGCATGTCCTCTTTGTCCAGGTCGTTCTTGTCGTGGACCATGCAGCACAGCGTATCGCCGAGCATGTCCATCGCCTTCTTCGGGCACTTCGGGTCGAGGTACTGCAGGCACCCCTTCTCCGGCGTGCGGATCACCCGGTCGGCCATGCGGGTCAGCTCTTCGTTGGTGCGGGCGAAGTCGTAGGCCTGGCCGAAGGCGGCCGGGCGATCGAGCTGTTCCTCGTCGGAGAGGTAGTTGGAGATGTCGGTGAGGAAGTCGAAGTTGCTGTAGTCGGTCAGCGCCCGCGCCTCTTCGCGCTTGAGCTTCACCCACTCGTCGAGGTCGGCATATTTGCCCCCAAGGAAGAAGAAGCGCTTCGCCCCCTTCTTCGACAGCAGGCGCAGCGCCGTGTCGAGCGCCTTCAGGTCGCCATCGCTGTCCGAGAAGATCCCGATCGCGGCGGTCATCGCTGGCTACTCGTAGATCAGATGCCGCGCGCGCACCGCATGGAACTGCCTCAGCTGACCCTCGAAGCCCTCGACCAGGCTCGACAGGGGCCGGCCCGCCTCGATCCGTTCCCGCACCTGGGCGGTGCCGCAGAGGAGGTCGAACGCCGGCACCTTGTCGACGAACTCGTAGGCGTCGGCGCGCCAGGCGAAGGCGCCGCCGGAGAGCGCCCGCGCGGCCTGCCACACCGCCAGCCCGGTCAGCAGCGGCTGGAAAGCGTGACGATCGATCACGTGCAGGAACGCCCCCTCGCAAGACTGCCCCTTGAACTTATCGAAAGTCGGGGTGAAGGCGACGGGCCGGAACCGCACGCCAGGCAACTTCAGCGCCTCGAGGTGCGCTGCCACCGCCACCCCGTCGAGCCAGGGAGCCCCGAACTGCTCGAACGGCCGGCAGGTGCCGCGGCCTTCGGAGACGTTGGTGCCCTCGCCCTGGCACATCCCCGGGTAGACCAGCGCGGTGTCCGGCGTCGGCATGTTCGGCGAGGGCGCAATGAAGGCCAGCCCGGTGTCGCCGAAGTACATCGCGCGCTTCCACCCCTCGCAGGGGACCACGGTGAGCTCGCAGCCGAAGCCTTCCTCGGCGTTGAACAGCTTCGCCAGCTCACCGGCGGTCATCCCGTGCCGGTTGGGGATCGGGTAGAGCCCGACGAAGCTCTCGAACCCCTTGCCCACCAGGTTCCCCTCGACCTGCAGCCCGCCGATCGGGTTGGGACGATCGAGCACGTAGAATGGAAGCTTCGCCTTCGCCGCCGCCTTCATCGCCAACGCCATCGTGTAGACGTAGGTGTAGTAGCGGCTGCCGACGTCCTGGATGTCGAAGACCAGCGCGTCGAGTCCGGCGAGCCACTCGGGACGGGGGCTGAGCGACTCGAAGCTCGAGCCGTAGAGGCTGTGCACCGGAACGCCGGTCTTCCGATCGCGGGCGACGGCGTCCACCGGTTCCATGTACTGGGCCTCGCCGCGCGCGCCGTGCTCCGGGCCGAAGAGCGCGCCGAGCCTGGCGACCCCCGACTGGTGAAGCAGATCCGCCAGGTGCCGGAACTGGCCGTCGACGCTGGTGGGGTTGACGATCGCCCCGACGCGCTTGCCCGCGAGCGCCTTGAACCCCGCGCGCACCCAGACGTCGAGGCCGGTGGCGACCCGAGTCACTTTTCCTTCTTCACGGTTCCGAGCTCGAACTCGAACACCGGTTCGCGCTTCTGCTTCTGGTAGGCCGCGTCGTGGAGCGCGTAATACAGGTGCGCCGCCAGCAGCGGATCGCCCACGGTGTCGCTGACCAGGTCCACCACCTCGACCTCACCCGACGCTTTGACCTTCACCCGGATCCTCAGCTCGCCGGCCAGCTTCGGCTTCTCGCGCTTTCGCTCGAGGTAGAAGTCATTGAGGCCCTTGGCGACGGTCGCGTAGATCGCGTCGACGCTGCCCTTGGCCGGCTTGGCGGGCAGCTTCAGCTTCTTCTCCAGGTCCGCGGCCTCCTTCTTCGCCTCCGCGACGCCCTCCCCTTCGGCGGCGGCGGCGGCGCGGAGCTCGGCCAGCGCCTCGTAGAGCGCGCTGCGCCTGGCTCGGGACCTTGCGAGCGCCAGGTGCGAGGTGGCGCGCTTCGGATCGCGCTCGATCGCCTCCAGCAGCTGCCCTTCGGCGATCTCGTGGCTGCCCTTGCCTTCGGCCAGCTCGGCCAGCCGCAGGTTCGGCTCGGGGTTGGTCTTCTCGAAGCCGGCGTGGAGCTGCAGCGTCCGCTCTTCGCCCTCGACGTTCTTCAGCTCGCGGTACAGGCCCTCGAGCCGGGTGAGGACCTCGAGGGTCGGCGCGGAAACCCGCAGCAGCTTCTCGTACTCCTTCGCCGCCTCGGCCTTGTCGCCGGCCTCGAAGCGCAGATCGGCGACCACCCGCCGGACCTCGGCGTCCTTGGGGGTCAGCTCGGCGAGCCGGGTCGCGGTGTCGCTCGCGGCCGCGGTGTCCTTCGCCTCGCGGGCGGCCTTGAGCAGCGCCTGGAGCACCGCCGGCTGGTCCGGCCAACCCTTGACCGCTTTGTCGAGCTCGGCCCGCGCCTCGGGCTTGTTCTGCGCCAACAGCGACAGCCCCAGGCCACCGCGGGCCCGCGGGTCCTCTCCCACGGCAAGCGCGGCGCGATAACCTGCCTCGGCGCCCGCGAAGTCGCCGGCGGAGAACTTCACCTCCGCGAGGCCAGTGAGCGCGGGGAAGAACTTCGGGGCCTTCTTGAGGATGGTGTCGTACTCATTGCGCGCGGGGTCCTTCATCTTCCACGCGGTGTAGATCCGCCCCATCCCGACGTGGACCCAGGGATTGTCGGGGTTGATCGCGGCGATCGCCTTCAGCTGGTTCCAGGCGTCGTCCGAGGGGAGCGTGCACCAGGCGAGGTAGACGTGGAGGACGACGTCGCTCGGCCGGTTGCGCGCCTGGTCCTGGTACTTGAGCCTCAGGTCATCGATCTTGCCTCGGAGCGCCGCGCTCTCGATGCCCCGCAGCTCCTGGAGGACCTCGGGAACCGAAGGCGCAACCGCGGGAGCGGCGGCGATCACTGCTGCGGCGAGGAGGCTGAGCATTGGGAGCAAAGCTTACAGAAAGGCGCCCCCCTGCCTGAATTAATGTCTCGTCAGCGGCCCGAGTGGGGCAGCTCGCGGAGCTTCCGTGTCGGCGGCTCGAACGCCTGCCGGACCTTCGCCGCCGCGCCATGGTTGCCAGCGCGGTCGTAGAACTCGGCCAGACGCCTGCCGGCGATCAGCCGCGAGGCGGGCGCGTCGAACAGCTTCTTCAGTTCCTGCTCGGCGATCTTCGGTGTGCCGCCTTTCTCGGCCGCTGCCGCGAGCTGCAGTCGGGCGCCGACCGCCTCGGGGTGCGCTGCGGCGTAGCTCTTGTAGCCCTCGAGCGCCCCCTTGAAGTCGCCGAGCGCGAACGACAGCCCGGCGGCGCGGAACTTCGCCTCGTCGTAGGTTGGGCGGATCGCGAGCGCGACCTGATAGGCCGCCAGTGCGCGGGCTGGCTGGCCCCGTTCCTCCATCAGCATCCCCCACAGAAAGTGCCCCCGGGGGTTCTCAGGGGCGAAGCTGCGGGCGGCCTCGAGGTGCGCCTCGGCCAGCTCCAGCCCTTCGCCCCGCTTCAGGCGCAGCCTCGCGTCCTCGAGGCGGGGCAGCTCCCAGGCCGGGGAGCTCTTCACCAGGGCGTCGAGGGCGGCGAGGCAGCCCGGCTCGTCGGTGGGCTCGAGGGCGAGCGCCGCCTGGAGCCGCGCGGCGTCAGGTGCCGCCGCGAGGGCCGTCGTGGCCACCGCCGCTGAAAGCCACACTGTCCGCATGGCGAAAACTGATAACACACTGCCCCCGAACGCCATGGACTTGTCCGACGCCACGCTCGTTGCTCTCCGCTTCGAAGAAGTGCGCTCGGCGCTCGCGAGCCGGACGCGGACTGAGGCGGGCAAGACCCGGGCGGCGGCGCGGCCGTTTCTCCCCAGCGCGGCGGCGGTGCTCGAGTCGCTGTCTCTGGTCGCCGAGGCGCGGCTGTTGCGGGCCGAGCCGTTGCTGCTGCCTTTCGGCGGCCTCACCGAGATTCGCCCCAACCTCGACCGCGCGTCGAAGGGAGCGCTGCTCGAGCCCCGCGAGCTGATGCTGATCACCCACGCGCTCTTCGCCTTCGAGCGCACCGCCGACGCGCTGCAGATGCGCCGCGACCGGCTGCCGGGCATGTTCGCGATCTCGAAGGCGATGCCCGATCTCGAG
>JAYVRT010001076.1:0-10228 GCA_043776025.1 Archangiaceae bacterium
CCACGCCACCGGCCGAGCCGCCACCCGCGCCACCCGCTGAGCCGCCGCCCGCGCCACCCGCTGAGCCGCCGCCCGCGCCACCGCCGGTCGCTCCACCGCCCGCGCCGCCGACGCCGCCGCCCGCGCTGCCGCCGCCTGCGCCACCGCCAACGTTGCCGCCGTCAAAGTTGGGCGCGACGTTGTTGCAGGTGCAGCCCGCGGCGATCGCGGCCATCGCAAGGCCGACAAGCCCGACTCGAAGTGACTTCATGTGTGACTCCCCCAGCGTGGACGAACGGGAACGGGAGGGCCTAATCACCAACCGTGCCCGTCAGTTCGTGCCGATCTTACCGGCAGTTGGACGCAGGTGCGCGATTGTCTTCCACGGCGCGCCGGCCAGCCACTGTGCAAACCGTGCGGAGTGCCTAGTGAAGGAAACGGTCGGAGTCGGTAGGCATGTTGCGCTTCTGCCCCGACACCACGTCCAGATGCGCCCGGCGGCGCGCCAGCTGCCGGCGCAGGCGCCAGGAGTTGAAGCGCTCGAGGGTCCGCTCGGGGAAGCCGAGCTTGACGAAGGCGAAGGTCATCGCGAGCGCGAACGCGTCGGGGATGACCACCATCGGGCCGGCGAAGGCCGCGTTGAGCACGACGAAGCCGACGCCAATCAGCGCGAGCACGTTTCCGGTGACCGGCATGCCCCAAAAGCCCGTCTGGCGCTGACCCCACGACAGCCCGTAGGCGACCCAGAGCGCGCTGGTCATCACGTTGCCACCGGGGAAGACGGCGTTCCAGATCGGCGGGTACAACCACGCCGTCGCGAAGGTCAGCACCCCGGCGCTCACGGTGACGCCGAGGGCGAAGGTCACCATCCGCCGCGCGCCCCAGGTCTGCTCCAACGCTCCGCCGAGGCTCCAGAGGATGATCGCCCCGAAGATGACGCCCATCGGCGACGTCTCGACGAACGCGTAGGTGAAGAACTGCCAGAGCGCGAGCTTGGCGACGATGAGCTTCGGGGCCAGCAGCAGCCACGGTCCGCCGGCGACCGCGAACGCCAGCGAGCCCACGACAAGGGCGATCGCCAGCTTCGCCCCAGCGGTGCGGATCGGCGGCAGCCCGAATGAAACCCGGGGCCTCACTTGGCCTTGTAGAAGAGGGTGACCGTCAGACAGTGAAACTCTTTGTCCGAGCTCTGGGTGACGGTGCGATCGACGATCTCCACCGCCGCGGCGTTGTCCTTGAGCCACTTGGTGATCGTCTCGCCCATCACCTCGCGATCGCGCGCCAGCGTGGTGGAGAAGACCTTCATCCCGGTGAACTGTGGAGTCGACATCGGTGGTTAAGCCCTCATTCTCCTCGCACCCTTCTTAACGCTCTTCGCCTTCGCCCGCTTCTTCACCGGGGCGGAGGGCTTGATCAGCTTGAGGATTTCCTTCTCGGACAGGGTCCAGCCGGTCTTCTTCGCCGCCTGGAGAATCGTCTGGCACACCGCGTCGGTCGCGGGGATCTTCCGCTGCGCCAACCAGAAGCGGACGTTGCTCATTCCGCTCATGTGCCCGATCTCGATCACCTGCTTGCGGCCGAACTCGCCCGCCGGCACCCCGGAATAGACCCGGTCGGCCAGCCAGTCGTCGCCCTTGGTCTGGGCCTTGATGATCGCCGCCGCGTGGACCCCGGTGGCGGTGCGGACGGCGTCGGAGCCGGACAGCGGGTAGGTGACCGGGATCGCCACCTGGGTCGAGCGCGACACCTTCTCCACGTAGGGGACGAGGTTGCGCAGGGCGTGGTCGTACCAGCCCATCAGCTTGAGGTTGAGCAGCAGCAGGTCCATCGAGGTGTTACCCACCCGCTCGCCCACGCCCAGCCCGCACGCGTGGATCCGCTGCGCCCCCGCCTCGAGCGCGGCGATCGCGTTGACCACCGCCAGGCCCCGGTCGTTGTGGCCGTGCCAGTCGATGGCCACGTCGGTGCCGCTGGCGCTGATCAACCCCTTCGTCCACTCCACCAACGCCCGCGCGCCCCGCGGGGTCGCGTGCCCGACGGTGTCGCACAGCACCAGCCGGCTCGCGCCGTTGTCGATCGCGCTGCGGAACAGCAGGTCGAGGTTCTGCGGCGAGGAGCGGGTCGTGTCCTCGGTGACGTAGGCGACCTCGAGCCCCTCTGAGACGGCGAACGCGATCGCCTCCGCCGAGGTCTTCTCGATGAAATCCAGCGTCCAGTTCTCCGCCCACTGGCGGATCGGGCTCGAGCCGATGAAGGTGTAGACGGCGATCTTCTGACCCGACTTCTGGGCCGCCTCGACCACCGGCTTGATGTCGGCGAGCACGGTGCGGGCGGCGCAGTTGGGCAACAGCTTCAGCTTCTGCTTCTGCAGGTACTTCGCCTGGGCGACGACGTCGTCGAAGGCCCGCTTGCCCGCGCCCGGCAGGCCGAGGTTCACCGAGCCGATGCCCAATGAGTCCATCAGCGTCAGCAGCTCGAACTTGTCCTCGATCGACGGGTCGACCACCGAGGGAGACTGCACCCCGTCGCGCAGCGTCTCGTCGTTGAGATCGAACGCGTGGTCCGGACGAGGCCGCGCCTCGATCTCGTTCCAGTCGAAGATGATGCCGTCGCGCATGGGCCCTTCCTAGAAGGTGCGCTTGGGGCCCGCGCGGAAGTGCTCGCACAGGCTCGGCTCCTTGCAGGTCGGGCCGATTCCGTCGGGGTGGGCGAAGAAGGGAGTCTTGTCCGACTCCTCCGTGCCGCACAGCGAGCATTTGCGCTTCTTGTTCTTCTTTTCCTGGCGGCGCTGCTCGGCGATCTGCTTCGCCCGCTCACGCAGGGTCTTCGCGTCTGGGATCTCGCTCATCGTCGTTGTCCTTACCCGCCTTAGACGGCTTCGACCAGCACTGCGATGCCCTGACCGCCGCCAATGCAGGCGCTGCCAATCCCGTATTTCTGGCCACGGCGCTTGAGCTCGTGGATCAGGTGGAGGGTGATCCGCGCTCCCGAGGCGCCCAGGGGGTGCCCGACCGCCAGCGCCCCGCCGTCGACGTTGGTCTTCTCGCGATCGAGGCCGAGCTCCTTCTCCACCGCAAGGTACTGGGGCGCGAACGCCTCGTTGACCTCGAAGAGGTGGATGTCCGAGAGCTTGATCTCCGACCGCTCCATCAGCTTGCGGATCGCCGGGGCCGGGCCGATGCCCATGATCTTCGGGTCGCAGCCGGCCGACGCCCAGTTGACGAGCTTGCCGATCGGCTTGAGGCCCTTCTTCTCCGCCCAGGTGCGGGTCGACATCACCATGCTCGCGGCGCCGTCGCAGATCCCGCTCGCGGCCCCGGCGTGAATCACCCCGTCCTTCTTGAACGCCTTGGGCAGCTTCTTGTAGCCCTCGAGCGTGCTCTCGGGGCGGTTGTACTCGTCCTTCTCGAACAGGGTGGTGCCCTTGCGGGTCTTCAGCTCGACCGGAGCGATCTCCGCCGCCAGCCGCCCGCCTTCCTGCGCCGCGGCGAACCGCTTCTGCGACAGCAGCGAGAACGCGTCGACCTCGTCCTGGGTCAGCTTGTACTGCTCGGCGAGGTTCTCGGCGGTCATCCCCATCGGGATCCCGGCGTAGCTGTCGGTGAGGCCGGACCACAGCGAGTCCTCGAGGTTGCCCTTGCCCAGCTGCAGGCCCCAGCGGGCGCCGCGGATGATGTGCGGGGCCTGCGACATCGACTCGGTGCCGCCGGCGAGGATCACCTGGGCCTGCTCGGTGAGCATCATCTCCGCCGCGTTGACGAAGGCCTGGAAGCCCGAGCCGCAAAGGCGGTTGACGCCGAGCGCTCCGACCGACACCGGCACGCCCGCGCGCAGGCCGACGTGGCGCGGGAGGTAGATCGCATCGGCCGACGTCTGCATCACGTTGCCGTAGACGACGTGCTGGATCTCTTCCGCGGTCACCTTGGCGGCGATCAGCGCGGCCTTCGCCGACTCGACCGCGAGGTCGGTGGCGGTCAGATCCTTGAGCGCTCCGCCGAAGTTGCCGAACGGGGTGCGCTTGCCAGCCAGGAACCAGATCTCTTCGTTCTTCGAAACGCTCTTCATGGTTGAAAACCCTCGGACGTTTTGCTCATCCGCGACGGCCGAAAATGGCCGCCGCCACCATGCCAACAGTCCCCACTGTCCACAACAGGCCAAGCGCGTTCTGTTGGCGCACTTCGACGTTGCCAGGCCCGGCAAACCACGCTCTGGCGGCGGCGATCCTTCCCGCCTGGGTGCACTCCCCTTCTGGCGTCCCCACCTCGGGAACCCGCCGCTGGTGGGCGTTGAAGACCCGCGCGGCGGGCATCCACTCCAGCGACCCCGAGAGGTAGCGGCCCTTGAGCTCCCGCGCTGGGCGGCGGTGGTTCGAGGTGATCACGAACCCGTCGCCCGCGGTACGGGTGAGAAAGTAATACCGGGCCGTGCCGTTGGTGCCGACGTAGAGGGTAGCGAAGCAGCGGTCTTCCGGGTGGGCGTAGTCGTAGCTGATCAACTCCGGCCCGAAGCGCGCCTGCTCCAGGTGGGAGCCCACGGTGATGAATCCGAGCGCCCGAAGCTCGGCGTCCTGCTGCTCCAGAATCTTGGGCAACTTCACCTGGTCCGCGGGAGCGTCGGGCTCGATCTGAATCGACGTCGGCCACAGGCACAGCCAGGCGCGCCAGAGGTTGCCCCGCAGCACCACCGCGATCACCGCCGCGCCGACGAGGAGGGCGACGACGTCCGGCAGGTTGATCATGTCGCCAGCGCTTCGAAGACCTGCTTCCCATGCCGCTTGATCGCCGGCACCAGCCCGCCCTCGCGCGCCAGCGCCTGGACGATCGCGCTCGGCACCTCGGCGCTGAAGGACTTGCCGGCGACGCTCACCGTGCCCGCCTTGAAGTCGATCGACACCGGCGCGTCTTCGACCGCAAGTTCGTAGAAGGCGGGGTCCTTCACCACGAGGTAGCTGAGCGCCTCGTTGACGAGGTTGCGCTTGTGGATGAAGGCGTAGCTCCGGGCGATCACCGCGGTGATGCCGGCGCCGATCAGCGCCCACACCGCCTGCTCGCGAGAGCTGCCCGAGCCCCAGCCTTCGCCGGCGATGACCACCGTTCGGCCCTGCTGGGCGCGGCTGTAAAACTCGGGCCGCACGAGGAAGAACGCCTTCTGGCCGAGCTCTTCCATCTGCGTCAGGTGGCAGAACTGGCCAGGGATGATCGCGTCGGTGTCCACCGAGTCGCCGAACCGTTGCACCCGGCCCTGCACCTGCTTGCCCTGCAGCCCGCCCGCCTTCGCGGTCGCCGCCGCCGGAGCTGCGGCCTGCACCGTCGGCTCGACGTGGCGGATGTCTGGTGGGCGCTTGCTCGAGTCGCGGAAGAGCACCTTCGCGTAGCGGTCCTGGTCGATCTGCGCCAGGTGCGGCCGGGGGTCGCTGATCTTCATCTGAACCGACGAGGCTGCGACGGTCGCGCCCGAGGAGAGCCAGGCGAACGAGCCGGGGCCCATGCGGTTCTCGAAGTTGCGGTTCTGGCTCGACAGCCAGGTCTCTCCCGGCAGCGCCTTCTCCGAGGCGACCCCGAGGCACATCGCGCAGCCGGGCGGCCCGATGCGAAACCCCGCCTTCTCGTAGTGCTTCCACAGCCCGCCCTCGCGCATCCGCGCCTGGATGCTCAGATCGCCGGGGACGACGAGGAGCTTCGGGTTCGCCGGGCGCGCCGGCAGGTTCTTGAACGCCTGCTCCAGCACCAGCGCGCCGAGCACCAGCTCTTCCTCGGTGGTGGTGCAGGCGCCGATGAAGCAGCCCTGCAGCGCCGTGCCCGCGGCCTGCTCCACCGTCATCACGTTGTCCGGAGAGAACGGCTTGGCCACCAGCGGCCCCAGCTTGCCCAGGTCGATCGGGTAGCGGTGGGCGTAGGGCGCGTCGTCGTCGGCGCGGAAGTACAATGCCCCGGTGTTCTCTTCCTTGCGCGTGGCGAGCCAGGCGGCGACGGTGGAGTCGGCCTCGAAGATGCCGTTGAGGCCTCCGAACTCGGCGGTCATGTTGGCGATGGTGAAGCGCAGGTCGGTGGACCAGCCGCGGGTGACCTCGCCGCGGTACTCGACGGTGCGCTCCATCGCGACCGTGTTGCGGCCGAGGTCCCCCAGCGTCTTGAGGATCACGTCCTTGCCGCCGATGCCGAAGGCGAGCGCGCCGGAGTAGTCGACGGCGATCGCCTCGGGCACTTCGATCCACGACTGGCCGAGGACCATCGCCGCGGTGATGTCCGCGCCGCCCAGGCCGATGCTCACCGCGCCCAGGCCGCCGTGCGAGCTGGTGTGCGAATCGGCGCCGAGGACCACCTGCCCCGGCTGCACCAGGTCCCGGTAGAAGCGGGTGTGGAGGATGGTGACGTTCGCGTCGTAGAAGTGGCGTATCGCCTGCTCCCGGGCGAAGTCGCGCGACAGCTGGGTCAGCTTCTGGGCGCGCGGATCCGTGGCGAGGGTCACCGGGTCGACGGTGTGGTCCACCGCGAGGAAGAAGCGGTTCTTGTCGTGCACCGCCGGCCGCCCGAGCAGCGAGTAGGTGCGATCCATTCCGTTCCAGGCCAGCTCAGAGGCGATCGTCCAGTCGACGCCGATCTGCAGAATGTCGCCCGCCTCGACCCACGGGCGCGTCAGCCCCCGCGCGTGGTGGGCGAGGATCTTCTGCGTCAGCGTCATCGGCTTGCGGATCGAGGGACTCATTCCCCGGCGATATAACTCGTCGTGCTCCGGTGAACAGCAGCAGAGCGATCACGCGCTGCGTCTAACGGTTAAGCGCGGCCCCAGTGCCCCTCGACCCACACGTAGCCGTGGCGGTGGCGCATCCAGTGCCCGGGGTGCCAGAGGTAGCCCTGCCGGCGCAGCTCGTAGCGGCCGGGCTCCCAGATCCACCCGTGACGCCAGACCCAGTGGCCGGGCATCCACAGGTGAGCCGCGCTTGGCGCCAAGGGGACCACCTCGACCTGGGCCGCCGGGGGAACGCCCTCGACGATCTCCGCGCCTGGAGGAACCTGCTCGATCTCCCGGACCACGCACCCGGGCGCCGCCAGCAACGCCAGGCCGACCCACACCGCTTTGAGTGCACGCATTCGCAAAGCGCCTCCACCTTCATTAACCCACGACCGTCAGGAAGGTTGCGGACCCACATAGCGCGCCCGGGGCCGAATCGACGCCCCGGAGGCGCGCTGCTCGAGCACATGTGACGACCGGGAGGTTGGCGCTCGCCCGCGCCGTCGAGCAGGCCGCGGCGGCGCTGCTCAGGCGCAAGTACCCCGATCGCTCGCTGCAGGCCAACGTGGAGTTCTACACCGCGGTGCTGCTCGACACCCTTGGGCTGCCCCGCACCGCGTTCGCACCGCTGGTCGCCGCCGGCAGGGCCGCTGGCTGGTGCGCCCACGTCGACGAACAGCGCCGCACATGCAGGTTGATCCGCCCCGCGTCCAACTACGTGCGCTAGGCCTTGATCTGCGGCTGCAGGAACGCCGCGAGGGTGGCGACGGACTTGAAGTGCTGCTTCGCCGAGCCGTCGCTGTCGAAGCGGACGTTGAACTTGAACTCGATCGCCGAGAGGAGCTCGAGGGCGGAGAGGGAGTCGAGGCCGAGGCCCTCGGTCGGGGAGAACAGCGGCTCCTCGTCCTTGATGCCTTCGGGCTTCACGTCGTCGAGGCGCAACGTCTCGACGATCAGCTTCTTCAGCTCGGTCTTCAGCTCAGGTTCGGTCATGGGATGAACTTCAGCGCGGCGCCCAGCGTACCCCGGCCGTCACGCACGAACGGGTTTCTTTCGTCGAGCACGTAACCGCCCAGCACCGAGGTGATCGCCCGCTTGATTCGCTCATCTTTCCCGGGGTGGATCAGCACCCGCTGGAGCTCTCCGCTGTACCAGGTGTGGACGAAGACCCGGAAGACGCCCACGGCGCGATCCATGATCGCGGTGTAGTCCTTCTCCCAGTCGACCGCGGCGCCGCCCAGCTGCTGGTCCACCAGCTTCGCCGCCCGATGCGACGACTCGAGCGCGAGGGTGACACCCGAGGAGAAGACGGGGTCGAGGAACTCGCTCGCGTTGCCGGTGAGCGCCCAACCCGGGCCGTAAAACTTCGTCACCGCCGCCGACCAGCCCTCGAGCCGCGCGGTCTTCAGCACCGGCTCGGCCTTGCTCAGGCGGATCATCGCGTTTGGATCTTCGGCGAGGAGCTTGGCGAGGCGCTCTTTGTCGTTCGCGCCCGCGGCCTCGATCATCGCCCGCTCGCCGACCACGCCCACCGAGGTGCGGCCGTTGCTGAAGGGGATGATCCAGATCCATGGCCCGCGCGGGTGGATGCAAACCCAGATGTCGCCTTCGTCGGGGCCGGTGGGCCGCTCGTCACCTTCGAAGTGGTTGAAGATCGCGCAGCGGGGCCCGAGGGACGGCTCCTTCTCGAGCTTGAGCAGCTTCGGCAGCACCCGGCCGTAGCCCGAGCAGTCGATGACGAACTTCGCCTCGACGGTGTAGGTGGCGTTGGTCTCGAGGTCGGTCACCTGGGTGAAGCTGTCGCTGTCCTTGAACTCGATTGAATCCACCCGCTGCTGAAAGCGGATGTCGGCGCCGTACTTGCGGGCCTGGGTCGCGAGCGTCTGGTCAAAGTCGGCGCGCGGGACCTGCATCGCGGCCGGCCGCTGGCCAGGGAACATCTCGGCGAAGGAGAACCGATCGCGCTGCTTCCCGTTGAGGAACAGCGCCGCCGGCTTGGGCATGTAGTTGCGGGCTCTTACTGCTTCGAGGAGCCCCGCCTCCTCGAGGATGTCGTTGCACCTGGGGAGCAGCGACTCGCCGATCTGAAAGCGCGGAAACAGGCCCGCTTCCAGACACAGCACCTTGCGACCAGCCCGCGCCAGAATCGAACCTGCCACCGAGCCGGCCGGGCCTGCACCAATGATCAGTACTTCGGTCTTCATATGTTTAGAGGGCGAAACCAAGGCCGACTTTAATATGGGGATAACCGACCTCAGCGCGCAGCGCGATCGAATCGGTAATCATGTAGATCACACCGACCTGGGCCACCGCGTACGGGTAGAAGTTCGTCCCGCTGTAGCCGTAGCCGCTGTAGACGAAGGCGCCGAGCGCGAAGCCGACCTTTCCGTAGGCTTCGAGCTTCGGAAGGATGTGGAAGCCCCAGCGCGCCTCGACCGGCACCGCGATGCCGAAGCCCCAGCCGAAGTAGATGTTGAAGTCGGCGCCAAACTCGATCCCGAAAGAGTCGTTGAGCGACGGGAGGAACCCGTTGTGAACGATCGGGATGTAGAAGCGACCGCCAAGACCCAGCGGGAATCCCCCGTACAGGCCGTAGGCGCCCCCGTAAGGAAAGCCGACGAAGGCGCTGATCATCATCTTCCGATTCTTCGGGCTCGCGTCGAACAGCCCATCGGGGCCGTTGGTGCCGCCGTTGCTGCTGCTGCTGCTGGCGGGCGCGGGCTCGGCCGGAGGAGGCGGCGGCGGGGGCGGAGGGGGAGGCGGCGGGTCCGCTGCGAATGCGAGCAGCGAGGTGAGCAGCACCGAGATGAAGAACCAACCAGTGAGGCGGCGACGCATGGACACTCCGTTTTCGGTGAGTTGAAAGCGACCTGTGGCTATACGAACCAGCCAGCAGCGGGAAGCGAAAACGTCGAGGGTTCATGGGCTCACCACCACGCAAACTGTTCGTCGCGGGAAGCACCGGAGCGACCGGCCAGGTCCTCGTCCCGATGGCCCGGAAGCGTGGCCTTGTGGTGGTGCCACACCTGCGCCCCAAGCGGGCGTCCGAGTCGGCGGCCGTCGAGGGCGCAGCGGTCGTTGACCTCGCCGACACCGATCGTCTCACCGCGGCGATGCGAGGCTGCACCACGGTCGTCCAGCTCATCGGCACGATGCGCCACCGTTTCTCGACGGGCGATACCTATGAGACGAGCGACATCGGCACCACCGCGCAGCTGATCGCCGCGGCAAAGCCAGCGGGGGTCGACCACTTGATCCTGCTGAGCTCGGTCGGCGCCGGGGGGATGGGGGCCTACCTGCAAGCCAAGGCGAAGGCGGAACAGCTCGTCCGCGACAGCGGCGTCGCCTGGACCATCTTCCGTCCGTCGATGCTCGTCGGCGGCGAACGGAAGCCAATTCCAGCTTTCAAAGGCCTGACCCGGCTGTTCGGCCTCAAGCGCTACGAGCCGATTCGACTCGAGGAGCTCGCCGCCGCGATCCTGCTCTGTGCCGCCGAACGCGCGCCCTTGAGCGCCGC
>JAYVRT010001077.1:0-10226 GCA_043776025.1 Archangiaceae bacterium
CTCGCCGGTGCTCGCCTTCGTCCTCGCGCTCGGCATCGGGATGGCGGTGGCCTTCGCCGGCGGCTTCCTCGGCGCGGCGAACTCGAAGCGGCTGTCGACGCCCGAGGCGACGATCGCGATCCTCTACTTCGGGCTGCCGGTGCCGATCGTCCTCTCCCTGATGCACACCGTGCCGTCGCTGATGCTCAGCATCGGCTACCGGCTGCGCGAGATCATCTACCTCGCCTCGCTGCTGGGCGATCAGCGCCCGGAGCTGAGCTACTGGCTGGTCGACATCGGCCTGGTGCTCGCGCTCTTCCTCGGCCTCAACTTCGGGTTCGTCGCCACCTCGTCGGGGCGGCTCGACCTGCGCACCAACTACGAGCTGTTCGTCGCCTCGCGCCACGTCCAGGTCTTCCGCCCCCGTCTGCTGCTGGGGGCGTTCACCGTGCTGATCCTGGGGATCGTCCCCCCGCTGATCATCTACGCGATCATCGCCGCCGCCTCGGCGCAGATCGAGCGGACCCGCATGCGGAAGCTGGGCCTTCAAGATCCGCTCAAGGCCGCCGAGGCGCTCAACGCGATCAAGCTCAAGGCCCAGACCCCGACCGCGATGATGACCGCGCTCTCGGTCGGCGGCGTCGGCGTCGGAGTGATGGCGTTGATCATCGTCCTCTCGGTGATGAGCGGCTTCGAGCTCGACCTGCAGTCGAAGATCCTCGGGACCAACTCCCACGGGGTGGTGCTGAAGTACGCCGACGCGATGCCCGAGTACCGCGAGGTGATGGACAAGATCCGCACCATCAAGGGCGTCGCTGGCCAGACCCCGTTCATCCTCAACGAGGTGATGATCAGCTCGGAAGGCAACATCTCCGGCTCGATGATCAAGGGCATCGACCCGACGACGATCGGCTCGGTCACCGACCTGCCCAACTACATGCTGCCGGGCGGCAAGCTGGAATGGCTCGATACGCCGGAGAAGATCGTCCGCAAGCGCCTCGCGCCGATGGGTGGCGCCGCACTCGACGACAAGCCGGCCAACGACGGTCCGAAGATCGAGCGTGACCCGATCCTCGACGAAGCTCCGAAGCCCGACGAGAAGGTGATGCCGGGGATCATCCTCGGCAAGGAGCTCGCCGCCTCGCTCAAGGTCGTCGTCGGCGATCGGATCAACGTCGTCTCCCCGCTCGGCGGAGAGCTCGGGCCGCAGGGGCCGATGCCGAAGAGCCGCCCGTTCCGCGTCGCGGGGATCTTCTATTCGGGGATGTTCGAGTACGACTCGAAGTTCGTCTACGTGCACTTGAAGGAGGCGCAGACCTTCTTCGGGATGAAGGGCGCCAGCGGCATCGAGCTGAAGTTCGACGACGTCGACGACGCCCGGCGCCTCACCAAGGCGATCTACGACAAGCTCGAGGGCTACCCCTACCGGACCCGCGATTGGGGCGACATGAACAAGAACCTGTTCGCCGCCCTGCGCCTGGAGAAGCTGGTGATGGGCATCATCCTCAGCATCATCGTCATCGTCGCCGCGGGGTTGATCGTCGCCACGGTGATCATGCTGGTGCTGGAGAAGCGCAAGGAGATCGCCGTGCTCAAGGCGCTCGGGGTCCCCGACGGCGGCATCGTGAAGATCTTCCTCACCGAGGGCCTGCAGATCGGGGTCGCGGGAGGCTTGCTCGGGCTCTTCGCCGGCCTCGCCTGGTGCCTCTTCATCGAGAAGGTCGGCATCAAGCTCGACCCGAGCGTCTATTACATCCCGGCGCTGCCGGTGAAGATCGAGCCGTTCCAGACCGCGCTCTCGGTGGTGATCGCGATCCTCGTCACCTTCCTCGCCAGCATCTACCCCGCGCTGAAGGCCTCGCAGGTCGAGCCCGTCGACGGGCTCAAGGCGGAGTGACGTGGCCGCCTTCCTCGAGGTCAAAGACGTCTTCAAGTCCTACTTCCTCAACGGCAAGCGCATCGACGTGCTCCGGGGGGTGAAGCTGTCGATCGAGAAGGGCGAGCTGGTGTCGCTGATCGGCGCGTCGGGCTCGGGAAAGAGCACCTTCCTCCACGTCGTCGGGACCCTCGACGCGCCGGCGGCCGGCACGCTGCACTTCGAGGGCCGTTCGGTCTTCGAGATGAACGACTCCGAGGTCGCCGAGTTCCGCAACAAGTCGATCGGGTTCGTCTTCCAGTCCCACTACCTGCTGCCGGAGTTCACCGCCGCCGAGAACGTGGCGATGCCGGCGCTGATCCAGCGCAGGGACAAGCCGCTGGCCCTCAAGCGCGCCCGGGAACTGCTCGAGCGGGTCGGCCTCGGCGCCCGGACCGACCACCGCCCCGGCGAGATGTCGGGTGGCGAGTCCCAGCGGGTGGCGCTGGCCCGGGCGCTGATGCTCGAGCCAGCCCTGCTGCTGGCCGACGAGCCCACCGGCAACCTCGACCCCGCCACCGGCGAGGGGATTCACCAGCTGCTGCGCGAGGTCAACAAGGACCTGGGGATCACCGCCGTCGTCGTCACCCACAACGAAACGCTGGCGAAGTCGATGCCGCGAAGATTGCGTCTTACGAACGGGAAAGTCGTCAGCGCCGAGTGAAATCGGCCGCCTTTTCCCTCGTATGGGGAAGGCCTTTCTCCTATGTAGCCACCCCTCGTGACCGCAGCTCGCGCGATACTGCTGGGCCTTTTCCTCGCGCTCTCGACGGGCCCGGCGTTCGCGCAGGCCGACGCTCCGACGCTGGCCGAGCCCGAGGCGAACCCGGACACGATCACCGAGGTCCGCGTCGAGGGGAACAAGCGGGTCGAGGCCGAGGCCGTCAAGCGCGCCCTGCGCAACAAGGAAGGCCGCCCCTTCGAAGGCGCCCGCACCTCCGACGACCTCAAGAGCCTCTGGGCGCTCAACTACTTCGCCGACATCCAGCTGCTGGTGCAGCGCCTGCCCAAGGGCGTCATCTACGTCGTCCGGGTCACCGAGAAGCCGGCGGTGCGCGACGTCCGGCTGAGCGGCAACGACGAGCTGTCGAAGGACGACTTCAAAGACATCGTCGACATTCGCGCCTACAGCATCCTCGACATCTCCGCGGTGCGGCGGAACCTGAAGAAGATCTCCGACAAGTACGTCGAGAAAGGCTACTTCCTCGCCGAGGTCACCTACGAGCTGCAGCCCGTCGCCGACACCGGCGAGGTCGACGTGGTGTTCGTGATCCGCGAGCACGCCAAGGTCCAGGTCAAGGAGATCAACTTCCTCGGCGCGACCCAGGTCGAGTCCGGGGCGCTGAAGGACGTGATGGCCACCAAGGAAGGCGGCTACCTCTCGTTCTTCTCTGGCGAGGGCACCTACCGCGAGGAGATGTTCCAGCGCGATCTCCAGGTGATCCAGTCGGCCTACTACGACCGCGGCTTCATCAACGTGAAGGTCGACAAGCCGAGCGTCTCGCTCTCGCCCGACAAGCGGTTCATCTACATCTCGATCAAGATCGAGGAGGGCGAGCCGTACAAGATCGGCAAGCTCGACTTCTCCGGCGATCTGCTGATCACCAAGGAAGAGATGACGTTGAAGATGACCTCGCACGCCAACGAGACCTTCAACCGTTCGCTGCTGGCCCGCGACATTCAGGCGATCACCGACGTCTATTACGATCAGGGCTACGCCTACGCGAACATCACCCCGGTCACCGCGGTCAACGCCGAGGCGAAGACCATCGACCTCACCTTCGATGTCCAGAAGGGCTCGCAGGTCACGATTGAGCGGATCGATATCGTCGGCAACACCAAGACCCGCGACAAGGTGATCCGCCGGCAGCTGCGCGTCTTCGAGGGCGAGCTGTTCTCCGGCTCGGGGATGCGCCGCAGCAAGGACAAGGTCACCCAGCTCGGCTTCTTCGAGTCGGTCGAGGTGTCGCACAAGCCCGGCGTCGACAACAGCCACGTCATCGTCCAGGTCGAGGTGAAGGAGAAGTCGACCGGCACCTTCCAGGTCGGCCTCGGCTTCAGCAACGTCGAGAGCTTCATCTTCACCGCGCAGATCGCGCAGAACAACTTCCTCGGGTGGGGCCAGTCGGTGTCCGCCAGCGCCCAGTTGTCGGGGCTGCGCAGCTTCCTCCAGCTGTCGTATTACGACCCGTACTTCCTCGACACGAACTTCATCTTCTCCGCCGACTTCTACCGGACCCAGGCCGACTACTTCGGCTTCATCCGCGACGCGACCGGCGGCAGCTTGAACCTCGGCTACTACATCCTCGACGAGCTCTCGGTGAACGTCGGCTACACCCGGGAGTACGTCAGCGTTCAGCCCGGCCGCGACTTCAACTCCGCGATTCCCTACAAGGACCTCGTCCGCAACAACCTCGTCACCAGCGCGGCGCGGATCTCCGCCTCGTGGGATCGCCGCAACAACCGCCTCTTCCCCAGCAGCGGCTTCCTCCAGTTCGCCTCGGCGGAGTTCGCCCCCGGCTTCCTTGGCGGCACCTTCCTCTTCAACCGCTACACCGCCTACTCGCGCTTCTACTTCCCGCTGCCGCTGGGCATCGTGCTGAAGACCAACGCGCAGATCGGCTACATCCAGAACCTCGACCCGGAGAACGGGCTGCCGCCGTCGGAGAAGTACTACCTGGGCGGAATCAACACCGTCCGTGGCTACCTGCTGCGCACGCTGACGCCGACCACCATCGTCTGCTCGTCGACCACGCCCGACTGCTCGGTGCAGGCGCTCGGCACCGGCGGCGACAAGCAGTTCTTCTTCAACCTCGAGATTGAGTTCCCGATCTTCGAGAAGGTCGGCATCCGCGGGGTGCTCTTCTACGACGCGGGCAACGCCTTCGCCGCCGACGCCAACTTCTTCGAGGACAAGACGTACCCCAACCTGCCGCTGGGCTTGTTCCACTCGGTCGGCTTCGGCTTCCGCTGGTTCTCGCCGATCGGCCCGCTGCGCTTTGAGTGGGGCATTCCTTTCAATCGCCGCAGCCCGACCGATCAGCCGCTGGTGTTCGAATTCACCATCGGCAACTCGTTCTAGCCGCTAAAGACAGACCGAGATCGTCACCGCCAGGCCGAGCACCGCGAGCGCGGCGCCTGCGCCCACCAGCAACAGCTCCAGCGAGAAGCCCTCGGCCCGCTCCGGCTCGGACGGGGCGACCCGCGGCGCCGGCAGCACCTCGACGATCTGCTCGGGCGACACCTCCTCCGGCTCGTCGGCCTTCACCAGCACCGTCGGCTCGAGCTTCTCGTCGCAGGCCAGCGCCTTCTCCGGCCCGTCGTAGCGCAGCAGCGAGTGGCCCAGCTCGATCACGTCGCCAGGGCACAGCGGGGTCGCCTCCTTCACTGGCTCCCCGTTGAGGAACAGGCCGTTGGTGTCGGGCAGTGACTCGAGGAAGTCGCGGCTTCGCTGGCGGACGATTCGGGCGTGCCGGCGGGAGACCGCGCGATCGCGGATCCGCACCGCGCAGTGCTCGCCCCTGCCGATGCCCGTCTCCCTCATCGCCACCGGAAACGACTGGCCCGCGTCGAGCCCGGTGAGGCAGGTGAGGGTGGCGGCGCGCGAGGTCGACAGCGAGAAGTCGTCGCCCACCAGTTCCTTGAGCATCACCGAGGTGCCTTTGAAGCCGCGGCGCTGTTGGGCGCGGCCGGGCAGCTGGCGCAGGGTGATCGCCGCGGGCAGCTGCATCCGCTCGCCGGGCACCACCAGCCGAGGCACGTGCGCGGGGAAGCGGACGCCGCCGATCGCCATCGGCTGCGCCGCGGTGACCATCAGGCGCTCCCCGACCAGGTTCAGCGTCAACAGCGCCGGCGCCATGCCCGGGACGCGGATTCCATCGGTCTGGGCCCCACCGACGTGGATCACGCCGTCGGCCAGGTCGACCTCGGCCTTCTCTTTTCCAAAGGAGATCTCGATGAGCATCCCGTGGGCTGGAGCAGGCCGCGCGCCAGCCCAACCGCCGGAAAGCACTTGGAGAACACTCTTTGAAGTCCCCTGAAACGGACGGGGTAGTCTAAAGCCGCCCCCAATGAACAAGCTTCTGGTTGCCCTGGGGTTCTTCGCGTTGGCCGGATGTCGGGATGAGCAGGCTGGCCCGAAGAACCGGCCAGCGCCGCAGGCCCCGGGTAACGCCCCCAATAACCGCGCGCTCCCGACGCCGGGCGCCAACGTGCATACCCTCGACGCCGCCCCGGCGGATCTGAGCTTCAAGGCCGGCGGCACCTGGGCCAACGGCACGATCCAATACCTCGGCTCGAAGATCGAACCGGCCAGGCCTACCGCCGGTCAGCAGGTGAAGATCTCCCACTTCTTCATCGCGCTCAAGCCGCCGCCCCAGGGTTGGAATTTCTTCATCCACGTCCTCGACGCGAACACCCGCCAGCAGCTGGCGAACGCCGATCACGAGCCGCAAAACGGCGCTGCGCCCCTGGGTTCCTGGCCGGTCGGCAAGGTGATCGACGACGTGCACACGATTCAGATGCCGAACTACCCCTCGCCGCTGCAGCTGCTGCTGGGCTTCTGGCAGGGCGAGGCGCGGCTGCCGGTCGACGCCGCCCCCTTCCACGACGGGCTCCAACGGATGTTCGGCCCGACCCTGGAGGGGCCGGTGGTCACACTGCCCGACTACCACACGCCAAAGGTGGCGAAGGCGCCGGTGATCGACGGCAAGCTCGACGACGCGGCGTGGAAGGAGGCCCCGGCGGTCGAGCTCACCACCAGCTTCGACGGCAAGCCGGTGACGCGGAAGACCACCGCCCGGGTGCTCTACGACGACAAGTTCCTCTACGTCTCCTTCGACTGCGAGGACCCCGACGTCTGGGGCACGCTGCTGAAAAAGGATGAGCCAATATACAACGAGGACGCGGTCGAGATCTTCATCGACGCCAACGGCGACGGGAAGACCTACAACGAATTGCAGGTCTCACCCCACAACACCAACTTCGACGCCGCCTTCATCGGCCGCCGCTCGAACCTCGAAGAGGCGATGAAGTGGGAGTCAGGGATGAAGAGCGCCGTCACCGTGCGCGGCACGATCGACAACGACTCCGACCAGGACGAGGGCTGGAGCGCAGAGATGCAGATCCCCCTCGACAAGCTCTACGAGGTGCCGCGCCTGCCGCCGCAGAAGGGCGACAAGTGGCGGTTCAACCTCTACCGGCTCGAGCACATCGTGCGCCGCCAGCAGATCGAAGGGCAGAGCTTCTCACCGCTGTTCGTCGGCGACTTCCACCACCTGCCGCGCTTCGGCTGGCTGATCTTCGATTAGCGCTCGCAGAGCGTCAGGGCGGTGATCGCCGCCACCTGCGGCCCGACCACGCCCGTGGGGTGCAGCCAGTTGGGACCCGCGGAGAAGATTCGGCCGCCGGCCTCGACGGTGAAGCGCACCTGGTCCGAGGCCTGGGCAGTGAAGCCGATCAGCGTCGTGGCGGTGACGTCCATCGCCTTCCACTGAAGGAACTCGACCCGCTGCGCGCCGACGTGGACCGCGAGCGGCAGCTGGCCGATTTGCTCGCCCACCAGCCGCACACACACCGGCTCCGTGGCGGCCGTCGGCGGGGCAGGGCGGTCGGCGACGGACAGGGAGATGAGGGCGAGCGGGATCAGACGGAGCATGTCGGGGGACAACTGCACCCGACACGCCACCCGCGAGCCGTCCTAACTGGCTGAAACCTCAAGGGTAGTCAGACGTCGGCTGCGCGGTGATGCTCCAGAGCCGCGCGCGCCGATGCACCAGTGCCACTACGAGTTCTCAGGCTGAGACTGGATCCCCCAGATGTCGGTGGCGTACTCCTTGATGGTGCGATCGGACGAGAACCAGCCGGTGCGCGCGACGTTGAGGATCGCCGCCTTCCACCACTGCTCGGGCTGTTGGTACAGCCGGGCGAGGTCGCCCTGCGCCTTCGCGTAGGCGTCGAAGTCGGCGAGCACCATGTACCGGTCGTCGTCGAGCAGCGAGTCGACCAGTGGCCGGAACAGGTTCTTGTCCTCGGGGCTGAAGAAGCCCGAGGCGACCAGGTCGAGCACCTCGCGGACCTCGGCGTTGGCCTCGTAGATCTGCCGGCCACGGTACCCCTCGCGCTTGCGCCGCGCGACCTCGTCGGTGGTGAGCCCGAAGAGGAAGAAGTTCTCCGCGCCCACCTTCTCGCGGATCTCGATGTTCGCGCCGTCGAGGGTGCCGATGGTGAGCGCCCCGTTGAGCGAGAACTTCATGTTGCCGGTGCCGGAGGCCTCCATGCCGGCAGTGCTGATCTGCTCGCTGACGTCGGCGGCGGGGATGATCCGCTCGGCGAGCGACACCCGGTAGTTGGGGATGAACGCCACCCTCAACCCGGTCTTCGCCGCGTCGCTGTTGACGACCTCGCCGATGCCGTTGATCAACCGGATGATCAGCTTCGCGCTCTTGTAGCCGGGCGCGCTCTTGGCCCCGAAGAGGAACGCGCGGGGAACGCCGATGCTCCCCGGGTCCTTCCGGGCCTTGATCCACAGGTGCACGATGTGGAGCGCGTTGAGCAGCTGCCGCTTGTACTCGTGGAGCCGCTTGACCTGCACGTCGAACACCGCCGTCGGATCGAGGCTGGTCCACATCACGTCGCGCAGGTGGCTCACCAGGTCCTGCTTGTTGCCCTGCTTCGCCTCGCGGAACGCCTTGACGAAGCTGCTGTCGGTGGCGAGCGGCTCGAGCTCCCGCAGGCGTTCGAGGTCGGCGATCCACTTGTCGCCGATCGCGCTGGTGATCAGCTTCGCCAGCCGGGGGTTGCAGGAGAGCAGCCAGCGCCGTGGGGTGACTCCGTTGGTCTTGTTGTTGAACTTCTCCGGGTACATCTCGGCGAAGTCCGGCATCACGTCGCGCTTGAGCAGATGGCTGTGCAGCGCGGCGACGCCGTTGACGCTGTGCGCGCCGACCACCGCCAGGTGCGCCATCCGCACCTGCTTCTCCTTGCCCTCTTCGATCAGCGACATCCGCTCCATCCGCTCGTTGTCGAACGGCCAACGGATCTGCACCTGCCGGAGGAAGCGCTGGTTGATCTCGTAGATGATCTGCAGGTGTCGCGGGAGCAGGCGCTCGAACAGGGGCACCGGCCACTTCTCCAGCGCCTCGGCGAGCAGGGTGTGGTTGGTGTAACCGAAGGTCTTGGTGGTGATGTCCCACGCCTCGTCCCAGGGGATCCGCTTCTCGTCCATCAACACCCGCATCAACTCGCTGACCGCGATCGCCGGGTGGGTATCGTTGAGCTGGATCGCCACCTTGTTCGGGAACTGGACGAAGTCGGCGTGGGTCTTCAGGTAGCGGCGCATGATGTCCGCGAGGCTGCAGGCGACGAAGAAGTACTCCTGCTTCAGCCGCAGCTCCTTGCCCGCCTGGTTCTGATCGTTCGGGTAGAGGACCTTGGAGATCACCTCGGAGTCGTTCTTCTCGACCACGCTCCGCTCGTAGTCGCCGTCGTTGAAGAGGGCGAAGTCGAACTCGGCCGAAGCGCGCGCCTGCCACAGCCGCAAGGTGTTGACGGTGTGCGCCCCGTAGCCGGCGATCGGGGTGTCGTAGGGGACGCCGAGCACCGTCTTCCCGCCGACCCAGCGGGCCACCCGGCGGCCGTCGGGCGCCACCGTCTGCTCGACGCTGCCGTAGAAGCGCACCGGCACGATCCGCTCGGGGCGGACGATCTCCCAGGGGTTGCCGAACTTGAGCCACTCGTCGGCGCGCTCCACCTGGTAGCCGTTGATGATCTCCTGGGTGAAGATCCCGAACTCGTAGCGGATGCCGTAGCCCATGCCCGGCATGTCGAGCGTGGCAAGCGAGTCGAGGAAGCAGGCGGCGAGCCGGCCGAGGCCGCCGTTGCCCAGGCCCGCGTCCTGTTCCATCTCCAGCAACGAGGTGAGATCGACCCCGACCTCCCGCAGCGCCTCGCGGGTGTGGTCCCACAGCCCCATGTTGATCAGGTTGTTGCCGAGCGCCCGGCCGAGCAGGTACTCGGCCGACAGGTAGTAGGCCCGCTTGGCATCGCGCTGGTAGTAGCGCCGCTGCGTCTTCACCCAGCTCTTCGCGAGGCGGTCGCGGATGGTGAGCGCCAGCGCGAGGTAGCGGTCGTAGAGGCTCGCCGAGTCGAAGTTCTTCCCGCGGGTGTACTCGACGTGGTCGATGAACGAACGATCAGAACCAGGCGGGCAAGGAGCTGCGGCTGAAGCAGGAGTACTTCTTCGTCGCTTGCAGCCTCGCGGACATCATGCGCCGCTACCTGAAGACCCACGCCGACTTCGTCCAGTTCCCGAACAAGGTGGCGATCCAGCTCA